>JANOCF010000141.1:0-1613 GCA_031412055.1 Holophagales bacterium
CCCCGCCGCGTCTCCGGCGGCGTAGACGCCCGCGACCGTCGTCTGCTTCCACTCGTCGACACGGATGTACGGGCCGAACGGCCCTTGCTCGAACGCGCAGCCCAATGTTTCCGCGAGCGGACTGGTCATGTGCACGGCCGACGTCGCGAAGAGGGCCTGCAGGGGGATGACCCGTCCGTCCGCGAGCCGGACCGCTTCGAGGCCGGGCGCCTCGCCGAGCAGCTCCACGACGGGAGTGCGCTCCACCTGGACCTTGCGGCCCGCCAGTTGCGCCGCCAGCTCGGCGTCGGGCTCGAAAAGACCCTGCGTGAACAAGGTGGTCGGACCCCAGTCCGGAAGCAGCACGGCCTTGTGCGCCGACATCTGACTTTCGGCCAGGACGCCCAGGGCGCCATCGGCCACCTCGTAGCCGTGGCAGTAGGGGCAGTGCAGGACGGTCCGCCCCCAGCGCTCCTGCATTCCCGGGATCGGAGGCAGCTCGTCGCGGACTCCGGTGGCGAGCACCAGGCGGGCGGTCTGCTCCTCCCGCCCATCGCTCAGCGCGACAGAGAAGCCACCGTCGACCGGCCTCGCCCCAATCGCTTCACCGTGGACGAAGCTGACGGTCGGGTAGGCGGAGACCTGCCGGGCTGCCTCCCGCAGGATGTCGTAGGGAGCCTTGCCATCCTGGCCGAAGAAGCCGTGCGAGGCCTCGGCGAAACGGTTGCGGGGCAGGCCGAAATCGATCACCAGCACCCGCTTCCGGGCGCGGGCGAGCTGCATGGCGGCGGACAGGCCGGCAAAGCTGCCGCCGACGACGATTGCATCAAAGGGCATTGGGTTCTCCAAGTTCTGGAAGCTTGCAGTACTCCGCCGCCGTGGAGATCCCCTCGATCCACACGGTCGTACCCGGCGGCACCACGAATTCGCTCTGCCCTTGCGGGTGGAGGAGATCCCCCCAGTCGAAGGTGTAGCCGAGCGCGGTCCAAGGGTAGCTCGTCTTGGAATCGCCGGTGTAGGTGCTCTTCCAGTTGTTGCACATCCAGAGAAGGTGATCGTCCGAGACCCGGACGAAGGCTCCCGAGACCTGGTCCGTGGACCACGGGCAGGCGCCGGTCCGGTCTGCCGGGCCGCCGTCGAGGCTCACCTGGCACTCGCGGTCGGTGATCTCGGGGTCGGGGCAGGGACGGAAGAAGGTCTTGGGATCGACCCACATCTGCACGAAGGAATCGTCGCCGTCGGCCGGCGGCGGCGGCATGCCGAGAGCCTGGGCAAGCCGCAGAGGCAGGGCCTCGGGAGAGAGGCCCCATTCACGGCAGGCGCGCTGGAGATGGGGCACGGCGGTCAGCCAGATGTCGATACCCTGCGGAACCGTGTACGGCTGGCCTACCGTGCCCTCGTAGTGCTTTCTCTTGGTCCAGGTCACCATCAGGACCCGTCCCTGATCCCAGCGCAGCTCCGGATTCGTCTCGAGGATCGGCACCAGGCCCGTGGAGACGTAGTCCTGGACCGGGTACTGCGCGGTCCTCACCGTCTGGGCGTACACGACCCCGAGATCTTCGGTCCCTGGAGCAGGTGGCTGTGGTGGTCTTACCGGGGATGGCGGGGGAACGGTCGCGCATCCTGTGGCCAGG
>JANOCF010000142.1:0-7886 GCA_031412055.1 Holophagales bacterium
CATCCCCTGTGGGGACGAGAGCATCCCCTGCGGATGGAAGGCGCAACGCCAGGGGATGAGGTCATCCCGCGTTGGGGAACGCTTCCCCAACGCGGACGGAGACGCAGCGCCAGGGGATGGAGTCATCCCCTGTGGGGACGAGAGCATCCCCTGCGGATGGAAGACGCAACGCCAGGGGATGAGGTCATCCCGCGTTGGGGAGCGCTTCCCCAACGCGGGCGGAGAGCAGCTCAGTGGGTGTGACGGGCGGACGGCAGCGGGCGGTCGATCTCCACGCCCGCCTTCCAGACCCGCTGGATCGCCCGCGTGGCCTTGATGTTCACCGTCGGGTCGCCGTGCACCAGGACCAGGTCGGCTCTCAGACCCGGCGCGATCCGGCCGCGGTCCGCGAGACCGAAGGCGGTGGCCGCGGCCGAGGTCGCACCCTCCAGCGCTTCGATCGGGTCGAGGCCCGCCGACACCAGCAGCTCGAGGTCGCGATGGAGGCTCACGCCGTGGGTGTACTGGTCGGTGCCCGCGAGGATCGGCACCCCGGCCTCGTGCAGACGGCGGACGTTCTCCTTGGCGATCGCAATGTTTTCCAGGGTGAGCGAGGTCGGGGGACCCGGGGTGAGCAGCCCCTGCTTCTCTTCGTCCGTCAGGTACGGACCGAGGTCCGGATCGCTGATCAGGGAGGCGCCGCCCTCGGTGGTGACGAAGGACTCCTCCGCCGACAGGGTTCCCACCATGAAGATGCCGTGATCCACGGCGATCTGCACGAAGGCGGGGTCCGCCAGCTCGTCGACGAAGCTGTGCACCAGCCCATCCACGCCGTCCTCGATCGCGCTGGCGCCGTGGACGCGCCTGGTCACGTGGGCCACGGCCAGGATGCCGTGATCGTGCGCCGACTGCGTCAGCGCCTGCACGGTCGCGCGGGTGAGCACCGGCGTCTCGAACCCGAACCCGATGCCGTCTTCGAGCATGATCTTGAGATGGTTGGCACCGTCGTCGACGAGATCCGCCACGAACGCCTCCGCCTCCGCGGGACCGCTCAGGGTAGGCTTCTCGATGAACTTCGGCGTGAAATTGTAAGGATATCCCTCGCGCAGCGTGGCGGGATTGATCGCGCTCAAGTGATCGGCGCGGTAAGGGGCGCCGGTGCGCTCCTGCTCGCGGCGCGTGCTTGCGGCGAAGTGTGGCGTCGACCACATGTCCATCTCGGTCGTGACGCCGAAGAGAATCGCCCGCTCCAGTTCCTGCCGGGTGCGGGCGTGCGCGTGGGAATCGATCATTCCAGGAAAGAGAGTCGAGCCCGCGCCGTCGATCACCGGGATTCCGGCGGGCGGAACGACTCCCGCGCCCACCGCGCTGATCTGGCCATTGATCACGACGACCGTGGCCGCGGGGATCACCTGAAAGCCGTCGAACACGCGCGCGCCAGTGATCGCAAAGGAGTCGGAGACGGTCGGAGGAGCGGCAAGGGCTCCGGCGGGTACGAGAGCAAGTATGAGCGCAACCAGGAAACGGTGTGTCGATCGCATGAGTGGTGTCCTTTCGTTTGAGGCATCCAATCGGAGATACGCCGATCGGAGCCCAAACACGCCACGCACTCAGATACGGACGCAGACCTTTCCGAAGTGACCTCCCGCCGCCATCTGGCCAAAAGCCTGATCAAAAGCGGCCCGGCTCTCCTCCAGCGGGTAAACCCGATCGATCACGGGACGGAGACGGTGCGCGGCGATCGCCCGGTTCATCGCCTCGAAGCTCTCGCGGTCTCCCACCAGGATGCCGTGCACGCGGATACGCTGCATGAAGATCATGGTCAGCCGGACCTGCGCGTCGGTGCCGGCGAGATTGCCAACCAGGCTCAGCGAGCCACCGAAGCGGACCGCGCGCAGCGACTGCTCCAACGTGCCCGCGCCTCCGACCTCGACCACCAGATCGACCCCGTCTCCCCCGGCGAGCTGTTTCGCGCGGGCTCCCCAGTCCGGCGTCTCGCGGTAGTTGATCCCTTCCCAGGCGCCGAGCTCGCGGGCGCGGGCCAGCTTCTCGTCGCTGCTCGAAGTGACGATCACCCGCGCGCCGAGCAGCGCGCCGAGTTGGAGAGCAAAGATCGACACGCCGCCCGTCCCCTGGACCAGCACCGTGTCGCCGGCCTTGATCTCCGCCGCCATCAGTGCGTTCCAGGCGGTCACCGCCGCGCACGGGAGCGCGGCGGCCTCCTCGTCGGTCAGGTGCTCCGGGACGTGGACCATCCCCTCCTGGTCCAGAACCATCAGCTCGGCGAGCGTGCCGTCCAGCGGCCCACCCAAGGTGGAGCGCACCTTGTCGCGGGTGGGCTCGCCGGAGATCCAGCGCTGGGCGAAGATCGGGCAGACCCGGTCTCCGGGCCGGACGCGGGTCACGCCTTCCCCGACCTCCAGCACCTCGCCCGCGCCGTCGGAGCAGGGGATCAGCGGCAGCTTCTGCTTGGGGTTGTACTTGCCCTGGACGGTCAGCAGGTCGCGGTAGTTCAGCGAAGCGGCACGCACGCGCAGCAGCACCTGCCCCGTGCCCGGTATCGGGGCCGGATCGGGCCGCTCCACCAGCGCCAGGTTGTCGAGCCCGAACGCGCCGCGGACCTCGACGGCCCGCATCAGGCCTCCAGCGCTTTCCGCATCTTGTCCAACAGCTCGCGGGCCGTGGACTCCGAGAGCTTGCGCCCGGGCCAGTCGATCCCCAGGCCCTCGCGGCCGAACTTGGGGATGATGTGGAAGTGCACGTGCATCACCACCTGGTGCGCCTCGGAGCCGTTGTTCTGGAGGATGTTGTACGCCGTGGCACCCGTGGCCCGCATCACGGCGCGGCAGAGACGGGGCAGCACCCGCCCGATGGCCGCCGCGGCTTCATCCGAAAGCTGGTGGAGCTGGGCCTTGCGCTCCTTGGGGATGACCAGGGTGTGCCCGTCCGAGAGCGGGCCGATGTCGAGGAACGCGAAGACGTGCTCGTCCTCGTACACCTTGTAGCTGGGGATGTCCCCGGAGAGGATCTTGTCGAAGATGGTGGCTTGATGTTCGCTCATGGAGCGATATTCTAGTCGGCATGAACGGATGGGACGAAGCCGACAGCCGCGGATTCATCGATTACGGACGCTACTTCGTGCCGGACCGCGAGGAGCAGAGCGCCACTCTGCTCGCGCTGCTCCCCGAGCATCCACGGCACGTGGTGGAGCTGTGCTGCGGCGAAGGGCTGCTGGCCCGCGCGGTGCTCGACCGCTTCCCGGAGTGCACCGTGCACGCCTACGACCGCTCGCCGGCCATGATCGAGACGGCTACTGCACACGTCGCCCGGCATGCCGGCCGGTTCGAGGGCAGGCTGTTCGACCTCGCCGACCGGTCCTGGCGCGAGTTCCCCTTTTCCGTAGACGGTATCGACGGCATCCTCAGCTCCCTCGCGATCCATCATCTCGACGGCGAGGGCAAACGCGAGCTGTTCCGCGACATGGCGCGCGCCCTGGCTCCGGGAGGCGTCCTCCTGATCGCCGATCTCGTCCGGCCGCGCACTGCCGCGGGCGTGGCGCTCGCCAGGCACGCCTGGGACGAAGCCGTGCGCAACCGATCACTGGAGCTGGGGGACGATCTCCGTCCCTACGAGATGTTTCGCAAGGACGGCTGGAACTACTACGCCGATCCGGGCGGCGATCCGATCGATCAACCATCCTCCCTGATCGATCAGCTCCGCTGGCTCGAAGAGGCCGGGTTGGACGGCGTGGACGTCTTCTGGATGAAGGCGGGGCACGCGATCTTCGGCGGAACGAAAGCGATCTGACCGCGTAGGTTTCCCGCTGTCCGGACCTGGTTCCGGTCTTGCATTGATCGCGGCGCATGAGAGGCGCCGCGTCCCTCCGCCCGGTCTCCGGCCCACGAGAGAAATTCCCTCTTGACATGGGGGAGAAGTCCGCTATCGTTAAGAACGTGGACGAGAACGTGGCCCCCGCCGACCAGCCTCCGAGTACCCCTGACATCGTGGCCGCTTCGGCTGTCCGGCGCAGGTCGTCGGGCAGTGTGTTCCTTTTTGACGTCCCTTCCAACCTACACCTGGCCCCGGCCCGCGCGTACCTGCGGCGCCGTTCCCCCGGCCTAACGCTTTAGCGATCATGAATTCCGAGCCCTCCGGGGCTTTCCTGCCGGGTGATCGATCCGGGCGGGTTGTCGCCTATCAGGCGATCCGCTGTGAATCGTTCCGTAACCGATCCGCCCTACTCCGTTTCCCAGGAGGAAACCCGAGATGAATCGACAGGCTTTTGCGTCGATCGACAGCGAGACTCTCCGTAGAGAGGAGTTCTGCTCTCTTTTCGGTGTGAGCTACGAGCCGGAACAGTGGAACGACTGGCGATGGCAGATGCGTCACCGGATCACCCGGCTCGATCAGTTCGAGAAGCTGTTCCGGCTGACGGAGGAAGAGCGCCGCGGCTTGATCCTGGCGAGCGAGAAGTTTTCCGTGGCGATCACGCCTCACTTCGCCATGCTGATCGATCCCAAGGATCCGAACTGCCCGCTCCGGCTGCAGGTCGTGCCCCGGGACGCCGAGCTGCTCGTCAGCCCGGACGACATGGAAGATCCGTGCGGCGAGGACAACGACACGGTGGTCGAAGGGCTCGTGCACCGGTATCCGGACCGCGTCCTCTTTCTTGTGCTCGACACGTGCGCGGCCTACTGCCGCTACTGCACGCGCAGCCGGCTGGTCAGCCAGGGCGAGCTCGAGCCGCTCGGCCGCCGGGTTGACGCGGCCCTGGAGTACCTCAAGCAGCACACCGAAATCCGGGACGTCCTCATCTCCGGCGGCGATCCGCTGTTGATGTCGGACGCGTCGCTCGACAAGCTCCTGGGCCGGCTGCGGGACATCCCGCACATCGAGTTCGTGCGTCTCGGCACCCGCATCCCCGGGTTCCTGCCGCAGCGCATCACGCCCGAGCTGGTCAGGGTGCTCCGCAAGCACCGGGCGTGGCTCTCGGTGCACTTCTGCCACGCCCGCGAGCTGACGCCCGAGGTGGCCGAAGCCTGCGACCGGCTGGCCGACGGCGGCGTCCCCCTGGGCAGCCAGACCGTGCTGCTGCGCGGCGTCAACGACTCGGTCGAGGAGCTGCGCGAGCTGTTCCACGGGCTGCTCCAGCTCCGCATCCGCCCCTACTACCTCTACCAGGCCGACCCGGTGGTCGGCACCGGCCACCTGCGCACGTCGATCGAGCGCGGGCTGGAGCTGATGGACCAGCTCCGGGGCCACACCACGGGGTACGCCGTGCCCACCTACGTGGTCGACGCGCCCGGTGGCGGAGGCAAGGTGCCGCTGCAGAGCCAGACCATCGTCAGTTATGACGACGGGGTGGTACAGCTGCGCAACTGGTCGGGCAAGACGTACGCGTACCCCGACCCGGTCGGGCAGAGCCGATGAAGCCGACTCGGATCGGCCTCTGCTACGACCTCAAATCAGACTACCTGGCCGCGGGGTTCGCGCCCCACGAGGTCATGGAGTTCGACGAGGAGGACACGATCGCAGAGATCGAGGGAGCCCTGCGCGCGCTCGGCCACGAGGTCGAGCGCGTGGGCAGGGGAACGGAGCTCGCCCGGCGGCTGGTTGCCGGGGAGCGCTGGGAGCTGGTCTTCAACGTCGCCGAAGGAGTGCGCGGGCGGTCGCGGGAGGCGCAGGTGCCGGCGGTGTGCGAGCTGTTCGACCAGCCCTACACGTTCTCCGACCCGCTCACCTGCGCCGTCACGCTCGACAAGCCGCTGGCCAAGCGCGTGGTACGCGACAGCGGCGTGCCCACGCCGCAGTTCGCGGTGATCGAGACGGAGGAGGAGATCGAGTCCATCACGCTCGAACCGCCGCTCTTCGTGAAGCCCGCGGCCGAGGGCAGCTCCAAGGGAGTGACGGCCCGCTCGCACGTGACCAGCCGCGAGGAGCTGCGGGAAGCCTGTACCGAGCTGCTGCGGATGTACCGGCAGCCGGTGCTCGTGGAGCGCTACCTGCCCGGCCGGGAGATGACGGTGGGAATCGTGGGCAACGGCAGCGAAGCGCGGGTGGTCGGCGTGCTGGAGGTCGTGTTCCGGGAAGGCACGGACCCCGAGTACACGGCTCTCAACAAGGCGGAGTGGCGGGACCGGGTAGAGTATCGCCTGCTGGACGGCGAGCCCGTGGCCCGGCGAGCGCGGGAGGTGGCACTCGCCGCCTACCGAGCCCTGTCCTGCAAGGACGCGGCGCGGATCGACCTGCGCTGCGACGAGAGCGGCGAGCCGTGCTTCCTGGAGGTCAATCCGCTGCCGGGCCTCAATCCCGTGTGGTCGGACCTGCCGATCCTGTCCCGCCTGGCCGGGACCTCCTACCCGGACCTGCTCGGGTGCATCGTGGAGGCCGCCGGACGACGGTGGGCGCTGTGGAGCTGAAACAGGTCCTTCTAGCCCACAATCCAGTCCGCGACGGAGACGATCCCTCCACGTCGGACATCCTGGCCCAGGCGGAGATGGTGGAGGGCGCTCTACGGGAGCTCGGGCTGCCCTTCCAGCGGGTCGCAGTGGAGCCTTCCCGCACCCTGGAAATCTTCCGCCAGCAGCCCAAAGGCACCCTGGTCTTCAACATGATCGAGGCGCCGCCGGGGCGTCCGTACATCCACACGGACAGCACGGCGGTCCTGGAGCTGGCCGGCTTGCCGTTCACCGGCTCCTCTGCCGCCGCGCTCGCCCTGACCACCGACAAGCTGGCCACCCGGGCGCTGCTCGCGTCCGAGGGTGTGGCCGTGGCTGAGGGCGGACGGCTCGATCTTGAGCGGCCGACCGTGCTCGACCGGGTGCCGCCACCCTGGATTCTCAAGCCCGCGTACGAGGACGCCTCCGTCGGCCTGGAGGGAAATCCCTTGTGCTCGACCCGCGAGGAAGCCCTGGAAAAGGGTGCGGCGCTCGCCCGCCGGTTCCCCGGCCAGCCGGTGCTGGTCGAGCGCTTTCTCCCGGGACGCGAGATCAACGTCTCGCTGCTGGCGGACGTAGAAGGAGGAGTGGAAGCGCTGCCGGTCGCGGAGATCCTCTTCCAGGACTTCCCCGAGGGCATGCCGGAGATCCTGGGCTACGAGGCCAAGTGGGACGAGGAGTCCTTCGCGTGCATCAACACGGTGCGTCACTTCCCCGAAAACCCTGAGGATGACGGCCTGCTCCGCAAGGTACGGGAGGCGGCGCTCTCGGCCTGGCACCTGTGCGGTCTCGAGGGTTACGCGCGGATCGACCTCCGGCTGGATGAGGCGGGCGAGCCCCGCGTGCTGGAGGTCAACGCGAATCCATGTCTGGCGGCGGACGCCGGGTTCATGGCGGCGGCGGCGAAAGCGGGGCTGTCCGGCAAGGAGGTGGTGCGGCGGATTCTGGCGGCGGTCCGGAAAGGAGAAGAAGAGGGAGACCTGACGATCCGGCGTGGCCTGGAGGCGGCGGATCGGGCGCCTCTGGAGGCGGTGATCCGCGGGACGGACTTCTTCAATCCCGAGGAGATCGAGGTGGCGATCGAGTTGATCGACGACCGCCTCTCCCTTGGAGAAGAGAGCCACTACCGGTTCCTGGTCTCGGAGATAGAAGGAAAGGTGGCCGGTTATGCCTGCTGGGGTCCGATCCCAGGCACCACCTCTTCGGTCGATCTCTACTGGATCGTGGTCCATCCGGAGCGGCAGGGCCAGGGCATCGGAGCGGCCCTGCTCCGCGCGGCGGAAGACTGGGTCGTCTCCTCCGGCCGCAACCGCGTCTACGTGGAGACCTCCACCCGGGCCCAGTACGATCCCACCCGGCGCTTCTACCTCTCGTGCGGCTACGACCTCGCGGCCGAGCTGCCCGACTTCTAAGCGCCGGGCGACGCCAAGGCCGTATTACTCAAGGTGCTCCTCAAGGAGCTGCCGAAGC
>JANOCF010000143.1:0-1652 GCA_031412055.1 Holophagales bacterium
GCCTGTCGTTGCAGTCCCCGCTATTGCAGGGGTCAGGCCGCACAATGCACGATCTCTCGATCTGCTGGATAACCAGCCGGGCCACGCACCGCCCCAGCTTCATCCCCTCGATGTGGTCGGACCGGTAGTGGATGCCCGCCCACAGCCTGGCCATACCCGAGTTGTCGGCCAGCTTCGTGAACTCCCCCGAGTAGTCGGGGAAGAAGTAGGACAGGATCTCGCTGGCGGCACCGCTGTAGGTGCTGTGGCCGGACGGGTAGGACGGGTGGCGCGGCGTACCCGGCGACGGGTCAGGCAGCAGGCGGCGCTCGCCGTCCCCCGAGCCGTTGCAGTTGACCTTGCGGTTGTAGAGCACGTCAACCTCGTAGTCCACCTCGTACGGCCGCGGCCGGCGCGCGGTCCTGCCCCGCCGCTCGAACCGGCTCATCGTGCACGGATCGCCGATCCGGCAGTCGTCGGCGAGCCACTTGTAGTACCAGGCCGCCCCCAGGGCGCTGTAGATGGCCACGTCGAGCGCCGCCCAGATGAACGCCTGGTAGGGGGGTGAGTAGTTGGCGTCCCGGAGCAGGTAGTTCAAAGCCAGGCGATGCGCCAGACCCGGCGTCTCGGACTCGAAGTAGCGGGCCAGCTCGCGGCCGGTCCGGACTACAGGAAAGAATTCGTCCACGCAGCCGGTGGCGCAGGCGAAAGGCCCGGTGTCGGGCGGCGGCTGCGCGCAGAGGTCGATCGCCGCCCGCCGAGTCTCGGGTCCGCCGTTGACCAGCAGAGAATCGCCCCGGCGCAGGGTGTTGATCACGGCCCCCAGCGGCTGCGGGCGCAGGCGTAGAAACGGACTGATCCCCTTCCTCTCCCGCCCCTCCTGATTGCTGAAAATCGCTTCAGGATCGTCCCGCAAACAGGCCAGCTCCTTGAGCTCCGCGACCTCGATCTCCGTCTGCTCCTCGTCGGGGTAGGGCGGAAAATAGCAGGGATGATCCGGGTTGTCGGTGATCGCGGTGATCTCCTGGATGTGCACGGCGCAGGGCGCGGGACAGAGCAGCCAGAAGCTCGCGCTCGGCTCCACCTGCGGCCCTCGCAGGTTGTACTCATCCGGCGGCGGCGGCCGGTGCAGCGGGTCGTTGTCCAGGGACGGGGGCGGCCAGGGGCCATAGGGATCTTTCAGCGGTCGGCAAGGGCTCATGGTTGTTCATCCTCCTGAAGTCGTCCTTGTCCTCATCTCTTCCAGAGACGGACATCGCCTCGATTTCTCCTCAGGCGAGCTCAAGAGAAAATGGTTACAGAGAGAGCGGCCCGGCTGGCGCCCTCCTGGAGGAGCCGACCAACAAGGTCACGGAGGTGATCTCGCGGGTGAAACGGGCCTGGAAGGAGGGGAACAAAGCGGCACTTGCCGTATTGCTGTCGCGGTTGTGCTTCAACCTTTCTCGAAGCTTCTGGCACTTTTCCTGGCACTTTTCCTGCACTGCTTTTCCTGCACTGCTGGGCTTTCCAAGGGGCACCAGTACGCAATATACAGAGAATCTCATTGAGAACCTCTCGGGCGTCCCGCCAAGGGCGGCTTCGACCGTCACTTTGGCGGGGTGGCTTTGGGATCAAGGGTTCCAACAACTTCCACTGCTCGTCCGTTAGGTCCAGAGAGGAGATGATCCACACCG
>JANOCF010000144.1:0-5683 GCA_031412055.1 Holophagales bacterium
GGCAAGCAGGATGTGCTCGCGGGTCTGGGGCATCGGGCCGTCGGCCGCGGAAACCACCAGGATCGCGCCGTCCATCTGCGCCGCGCCCGTGATCATGTTCTTCACGTAGTCGGCGTGGCCGGGGCAGTCGACGTGCGCGTAGTGGCGCTTTTCGCTCTGGTACTCCACGTGGGCGGTCGCGATCGTGATGCCGCGCTCCCGCTCTTCGGGGGCCTTGTCGATCTGGTCGAACGCAATGAAGTTGGCCAGACCCTTGGAAGCCAGGACCCGGGTGATCGCCGCCGTCAGCGTCGTCTTGCCGTGGTCGACGTGGCCAATCGTGCCGACGTTCACGTGCGGCTTGGAACGCTCAAACTTCTCCTTGCCCATGGCGTTTCAAGTGCCTCCTCAAAGCTTGGTTGTTGTCCGAGAGCACAACGTAATGACTGAAAAATCTATGGAGCCCACGACCGGATTTGAACCGGTGACCCCTTCCTTACCAAGGAAGTGCTCTACCACTGAGCCACGTGGGCTTGAGACACCCGTAGACTCGCACCAAGCCTGCGCCTGGGCGGCCTCCGACGGTCAAAACCGCGCGATCTTACCTTGACCCCCGCACTCTGTAAAGCCCTTCACTCGCAATGCCGACCTGGGACGACCTGGATTGAACAGGGAGCCCGTCGAGGAGCCCCGGGAGAGGGCGTCCCGAGGAGAAGGACCAGGATTGTGCCAGAGCCGGCCGGGTTTGTCCAGCCTTTTTCGAAATGAATCTCATCCCGGCGGACGCTCCACCAGGTACCAGCCGCCGGCCGAGCGCACGCGCATGCCTTGCAGGTAGGGGCCGAACGCGGCCACCAGATTCTCCGGCCCGCCGCGCACGAGGAAGTAGCGGAAGTGCCGGCCGTGACGGGGGTAGGAGAACCGCTGCGGGTTCCACTCGTCCCACTCGGCCAGCACGCCGTCCTCCCAGTTCCGGCCCGACCGGTAGCGGACCGGCGAGTTGAAGAACTGGACGAAGGAGAAGTGCATCCGGCCGCCCCGGGCGACCTGGTAGTAGGCGGGAAAGTGGATGAACACCGTCGGCAGCGTCCAGTCCATGGCCAGCTTCTGGTACATCATCCCGGCCACGGGCTGGCCCGGCTCCGTCTCCTCGATGAGCTCGCGCAGGCCGGCGCTCTCGGCCGAGAAGCCGAGGAAGCTGGCGAAGACCTGCCCGAGCTGGACGGTCAGGAGAGCGGCCAGGATCAGCACGGCGATGCGCCGCCGCGGAGAGCCTGCGGCAGGGAGCGGCAGCGCGGGCACCAGCAGCATGAAGGCCATGGGCAGAAGCCGCTCCGAGACCAGGTATCCGCCGGCGAACTCGGGGAGGGTGAAGAACACGATCAGCAGCCCCAGGGCGGAGACCAGGAAGCGCGACCGGTAGAGAAGGTCGTCCCGCCAGCTCCTCTCCGGCTCCGTCCGCGTGAACGGCACGGCCAGAACGAGGATCGCCACGAGCAGGAGCGCCGCCATCAGGTACTGGGCTCCCGCGGCATAGGCGCCGAACAGGCTCTGCGGAAGGTCCGCGGCTTTTTCCATCACCGGCAGATAGGACGGTGGGATGGCCTGGAGCCGCTCCTGGTAGCCAGTCATCAGGTCGCTGGAGTGAAGATGGAGCCAGGACAGGACGCCGCCCCCCAGAAGCAGGCCCGGCAACAGCGCGGAGAGCCACACGGCCAACTGCCTCGAGCGGGGCCGCCGGGCCAGGGCCAGCCAGCCCACCAGACCGACGAAGACGAGCAGGAACTGCAGGTGGACGGTGTAGAAGAGCAGGCAGGCGCCGGCCAGCAGGAGCCACTCGCGCCCGCCGAACCGGGGACGGTCGAACAGCCGGTCCGCGAGCGCCCCGCCCGCCAGCACCAGCGGGTAGGCCAGCAGGTTGTCGGTGAACCCCCAGTAGAACGCGTGGCCGTAGGTCACGGCGAGCGCGAAGAGGGCGTACCAGTCCGGCCGGCCGGTGCGCCGGCAGAGGGCCACGGCGGCCGGCACGACCCCGGCCAGGCAGAGCGAGAGGAGGACCTTGCCCGCGCTCTCGATGGGCAGGATCCAGGCGAGGCCCGCCGTGATCAGCTCGAACAGCCCATGGGGCCGCAGCAGGGCAAGCTCGTAGGCCTGCTGGAGGTTGCGTGCCGGATCCTGGTAGAAGCGCAGGATCGAAGCCGCAGCGAGCTGCTGCGGATAGTCGACCATCGGCAGGTAGCCGATCACCCAGAGGGGTATCACCCAGGCCAGGGAGACGGCCCAGAGGACTCCGCGGCTCTTACTGTTCACGGTCCGCCAGTCCAGGACGGAGGTCGACGAGGTGCCAGCGCCCCGCGGACGACACGCTCACGTCCGCGAGCCCGGGGCCGAGCACGTCGCGCAGGTTCTCCCGGCCGCCACGGATCAGAAGATAACGGAAGCGGGCGGCATCCCGGGCGTCGAAACCGTAGGGGTCGAACCAGTTCACGCGCCGGGCCAGGATGTCGCCCTCCCAGTTGGCTCCCGGCCGGTAGCGGACCGGAGCGTTGAAGAACTGCACGAAGGAGAGGAGCAGCCTCCCTCCCTTGTAGGCCTGGTAGTAGGCCGGGAAGTGCGCCATCACCTCGGGAGTCCCCCAGACGGAAGACCTGCGCTCGTACAGCAGGCCGGCCAGCGCCTGTCCCGGCTCGGCCTGGTCAAGCAGTCTCTCCAGGCCGGCGCTCTCCACCTTGAAGGTGCGGAAGCCGTCGACGACCAGCCGGAGCTGAAAGGCCAGGAGGAGCACGGTCAGGGCCAGCGCCGCCCACCGCCGGTTGCGTGAAGGCATGGGCAGTCCACAGGCCGCGAGCATCACGACCAGGGGGACCAGGCGCCCGGCGACCAGGTAGCCGCGGGTGAACTCGGGCAGGAGGAAGTAGAGCACCGCGATCCAGCCGGCCAGGGTGGCGAACCGGCTCCGGAGGAGGACGCCGCCGATATCTCCCTCGGGGCGGTAGCGCAGCCGGACAGCCAGGACCAGGAGCACCGCCAGGAGCAGCGTGAAGAGGAGAGCCTGGGAGCCGTCGCTGTACTCCCCGAACAGCAGGCCCGATACCCGGCCCACCTTGAGCCCGGGCGGATCCATGACCGTCGGCTCGCCGCCGATGCGCTGCTGGAAGCCGGTCATGACCTCCGCGGCGTGGAGGTGGGCCCAGCCCAGGACGCCCGCGCCCAGAACGACCCCTGGCAACAGGGCGGAGAGCTGCAAGGCGAGCCGGCGGACAGGAGGCTTCCGCACCAGCGCCAGCCAGCCCACGGCTCCGGCGAGAAGGAACAGCATCTGGAGGTGGACCGTGTAGAAAAGCGCGACCGAGCCTGCCAGCAGGAGCCAGGAACGGACGCCGAACGGGCCGTCGAGAAGCCGGTCCGCCAGCACCACGGCGCCGAGGAACAGCGGGTAGGCCACGAGGGAGTCCACGAAGCCCCAGTAGAACGTGTGGTTGTAGGTCACCGCCAGGGCCAGGAGCGCGTACCACTCCGGCCGCCCGGTCCGGCGGCAAAGGGCGATGGCGGCGGGCAGAACGCCGGCGAGCGACAGCGAGAGGACGAGCTTGCCAGCGATGTCGATGGGCATCAGCCAGGCGAGGCCGGCCGTGGCCATCTCAAAGAGCCCCTGGGGCCGGCCGAGAGCCAGCTCGTAGGCCTCGCCGAATCCCCAGGCCGGATCGCCGATCCAGCGCACGATCGCGGCCACCGCGAGCTGCTGCGGGTAGTCGAGCATCGGCGGGAAGGGGATCATCCACAGGGGGACAACCCAGACCACGGCTATCACGGCCATCGCGGCCAGGGACCCATGGACCCAGCGCATGCGCACGAGTAGAGGGGGGCGGATGAAAGGGGGTTTGGAGCGGGAGACGGGATTCGAACCCGCGACCAACAGCTTGGAAGGCTGTGACTCTACCCCTGAGTTACTCCCGCAAAGGAGAATGGTGGAGGCGGGAGGATTCGAACCTCCGTAGGGCGAAGCCCGGCAGATTTACAGTCTGCTGCCATTGTCCACTCGGCCACACCTCCAAAGAACGATCCAAAGAACAACTTGCCTGCGCCGGGTGCTGGAGAGCCGGCACCCGGAATCGAACCGGGGACCTACTGTTTACAAGACAGTAGCTCTACCTCTGAGCTATGCCGGCGTATCGAGCGGCCCCCTGGTCAGGAGCCGGGAGAGTGTAGCCCCTCTCGCTCCGCCCTGCAAGCTCCGGCGTCTCGAAAGACGCCGGAGGCGCTCAAAACAGGAGTGGGACGGGGTTTATTTCGGGTTACTTCGGAGCGATCGCGGAGATCCTCGCCTCCAGGTCGGTCAGACGGCGGGCGAGATCCTCGTTCTGCTGGCGCAGGGTGTCGAGCTCGGCGTCCTTCTGGGAGACCTGCTTGTGGAGGGCCTGGATGGCCGCGAGGCTCACGCCGGCCACATCGAGGGGAGCGATGCGCCGCTCGTTGTCGCCGAGGCCGAAGGCGGCGGCGAAGTCCTGGGCCATCGGGCCGAAGTGCCGTACCGTCGGGTCGTCGGTCTTGTAGGTCCACTCAGAGAGCGGCAGGTTCACCACCTTGGCCAGGACCTCCTCGGGAGTCACGGCCACGAAGTTAACCTTTGAATCGCGGTCCGAGTTCTGAGTCAGGGTGCCGGCGATGGTCAGGTTGCCGTTGCCCTGCATGTCGAAGGCAATGACGCCGGCTCCCACCTTGGTCAGTCGAAAGTTGCCACTGACGTTGTTCGCCCCCCAGGTCGCGCCGGTGGAGCTGTCTACGTAGTTGACGGCGACGCCGCCGTTGTTCTCGAGGCGGATCATCTCCCGTGTCACTGCCGTGCCGTTGGTATCCGAGACGAGCAGCGTCGTGTCGCCGTCGCTGCCGGAGACGTGCAGCTGCTCGCTCGGGCTGGCGGTGCCGACGCCGACGTTGCCGGAAGCGCTGATGTCGATGCTGCTGGTGGGCGCGCCGGGCCGGACGCGGAAAGGCAGGCGCGAGCCGGACGTCACGTCACGGACGAAGAAGTTGGCCTCGTTGCCGGCCACGTCCCAGGTCTGGGCGGTGAAGCCGCCGGCACTGGTCTGCTCCAGCCGCATCGCCGGGGTGTTGGTGGTGCTCACGTGCAGGTCGAGGACCGGGGTGGAGGTCCGGAAGCCGACCCGGCCGGTGCTGTCGACGAAGATCGAGTTGGTCGCCGCCCCGCCGGTCACGGTGAACGGGACCTTGGCGCTGGTGATGTCCTCGATGGAGAACTTGTTGGCGCCGCCGCTGGCCGAATCGTTGGCGGTAAGCTGCCAGTCGGTGGCCGGGAAGTTCCCGACGCTGGTGTCGTCGAACTTGATCCGGAGATTGTTCTCCTTCAGGCGGATCGTGTCGAAGCCGAAGCTCTCGTTGTTGATGCAGTCGAGACCGATGCAGGCGCTCCCCTGGACGATCAGATCGTCCGGGATGACCTGGTCGGCCGCGGTGGCATTGCGCATGGCATCGACCGCCGACTTCATGCCCTTGCCGCCCCGCTCCTCTTTGCTTTCAGGCGAGACAATGGAGCCGGCCTGGACCAGGAAGGACCCGGACTGCACGCGGCTCTCCGCGGCTCTGCCCTCGGCCTCCGTCCGCTCGATGCCCTGCTCGCCCGATTGGCGGGACTCGGCCAGCGCCTTGCGGTTCGAAGGGTTCATCCGGGGCGACACGCGCAGCT
>JANOCF010000145.1:0-1923 GCA_031412055.1 Holophagales bacterium
TCGTCAACCGCCTGATCCAGCTCGGCGAGGGCGCTTCGCGCTACGTCGACCACTTCGTCTCCCTGTCGTGGCTGGTGACCTTCGCCCTCATCCCGGCTCTCTGGGGCCGGGCTGTCTTTGCCCGCGCGTGCTCGCTGGCGCTGGCGGGAAAGACGGCGGGCCGCGGAGCGCCCCTGGGCCGCGCATTCCGCCTCCCCGTGCCGGCTCTGATCTCCTATGTCTATGTCGCCATCGTGGCCGAGCTGCTCTTCGTGGCGATCGGGTGGACGGCCGTCGCGCTGCCGGCCGTGGCGCTCTTCGCGGGGCTGGCGGCGGCCACGTCCTCTCTCCAGGAGCGGCCGGGGCCGCTGGCCTCCCTGTCGCTCCCGCTCCGCTCGATGCGCCCCTTCGCGCCGTTTCTCGGCCTGACGGCGGTCTTCGGCCTGGCGGTCCTGATCGCGGCCTTCAATCTGTACTTCCTGTTCAAGCTCTTCCTCTGGCTGGCATCCGCGGCATCGGGAGCCGATCTCTCCTGGTGGGAGGCCGCCTTCCAGGACAACCCACAGTTCTACCTGCTCGTCCTGGCGGGGGCGGTCTCGGTCGTCGAGCCGTTCTGGATCGCGGCGCTGGTCGCGGCCGTGCGGCGGGTCCGCGCCCGGGAGAGCGGCGAGGATCTCTTCTCCTGGTTCGCGGAGATCCGCTCCGAACGCTCTGAGCGGTCCGAGGAGGACGCGGCTTGATCCGGCGGGTTCGCATCGCGTTCGCGCTCCTCCTGCTGCTGTCCGGAGCGCTCGCCCCGCTCGCCGCGGAAACCATCTCCGCCCGCGCCTACCGCCAACGGCTGACGGCGATCCAGAGCCGTCTCCTCTCCGGCGACTGGGTCGGAGCCGGGCAGCGCTCCCGCCAGCTCCTCCAAGATCGGATCGCTCTCGGGACAGAGACGATTGAGCCCGACGCCTCCGTCCTCGGACCCCTGGCGCGGGCGCGCAATCCCAGGGACGCCCGCGCCGTCGCGCCGGCTCTATCCCATCTCATGGCGGCTCTACCCGCGGAGAGAGTCGAAGACCGGCCGGCCACCAAACCGGACGGAAAGCTGCTGGCAGAGGTCCGGCGCAAGGAAGCTCTCGCGGCCCTTCCGGAGGGTGGCGCGCTCCCCGAGGTGAAGGACGGCGGTATCGCCGCGGCCCTGACCGAGTTTCTGCGGCCCATGGCCGAGGCCATCGGCAACCTGTGGGACCGGTTCCTGGAGTGGCTCTGGGAGCTGCTGTTCGGGAGATCGGGCTCTCCCGGATCGGCGCTCGGTCTCGACATGAGAATGGTTACCGCGCTGGTCGTGGCCCTGGCCCTGCTGACGGTCTGGATCCTCTTCCGATCGGTCCGCAACCGGCAACGCGGAGCCGCGGCCGTTGCCGAAGGTCCCGCTCCCCTGCCGCCCGCCGCGGACGACGATCCTCTCTCCCGCGAAGCCAGCGAGTGGGAGCGCTATGCCCGCGAGCTGGCCGCGGCCGGCCGGGCACGCGAGGCGATCCGGGCCTGGTACCACGCCGTTCTGGTGGCGCTCTACCGCGCCGGCTCTCTCCACTACCGGAAGGGACGCACCAACTGGGAGTACGTCTCGGCCGTGCCGCCCGGCACTACCTGGCGGTCCCGTTTCGTGGAGCTGACGAGGCACTTCGAGCGGGAGTGGTACGGGCGCGACCAGAGCGCTCCCGAGGCCCTTCGCGCAGCCGAGGAGATGGCTCTCGGCCTGCTGTCGTCGGCGCGGGAGCGTGCCGCGTGAGCCGCGGCCTCCGACTGGCACTCCTGGCCGCCATCGTGTACTTCGCGGGAGTCGCGGTCTGGGTGCGGTACGACCGGCGCTCGGAGCGGGAGGTCTTCCGGGCCGGATCGACCTTCAACATGGACGACGACGGAGCCTCCCAGGCGCTCGGCTATCTTCGGGGG
>JANOCF010000146.1:0-2499 GCA_031412055.1 Holophagales bacterium
GGCGCCAGACGCGGCTTTTCCACAGCTTTGTGGCGTGCCAATCTGGCGCGATCAAGGAGTTGCAAAACCTTCTCTCCCTCTGGAATTTCCTTGGCAGGGCCCTTGCTTGGATAGGTTGCAAGGAAGAGAAAGGAGAATGAGGCTTCTCATGAGCACATCCCAGAGACGACAAGTAACGACGTTCCTGCTCGTCCTCGGGGCAGTGGTGTTCGGTATGGTCCTGGCCGGCGGTCTGAACCTCACCGTGCCGGGGAGAACCGATGCCGAGACGTCGCTGTCCGCAACGCAGGTTGCCGGCAACAACACGCCGATCACGAGCCTGCCGAGCTTCGCGGACCTCGCCCAGGCGGTCGACCCGGCGGTAGTCTCCATCCAGGCGGCCACCATCGCGAACCGGCCCCAGAGTGGAGGAGGGGGAGGCAATGTGGACCCCTTCGAGTTCTTCTTCGGCCCGCGTCAGCGCGAGCGGGGCGAAGGCGATGAGGGTGCTCCGCAGAGGCCGAATCCCCGCGGACCTGGCGGACAGGGCGCACCGGGCGCTCCAGGCGGCCCGGGAGATGAGCAGTTCCGCTCCGACGCGGGCGGCAGCGGCTTCGTCATCAGCCGCGACGGACTGGTGGTGACCAATTACCACGTGATCGAAGGCGCGAGCGAGGTCAAGGTTCATCTCGGCGACCGCGACTACACCGCCGAGGTCAAAGGCACTGACCGCGCAACCGACATCGCCCTCCTCAAGATCGATGCGGGCAACGACCTGCGCTATCTGGAGCTGGGGGACAGCAACAACACCCGGGTCGGCGACTGGGTGATGGTCATCGGCAACCCCCTCAACCTCGACAAGACGGTGACCACCGGTGTGGTCAGCGCCAAGGACCGTTCGCTGGGGATCAGCGACGCCTCCTTCGAGAACTTCATCCAGACCGACGCCGCGATCAACTTCGGCAACTCGGGCGGCCCGCTGGTCAACATGCGGGGCGAGGTGGTGGGCATCGCTACCGCCATCAACTGGGGCGCCGAGAACATCGGCTTCGCAGTGCCGGTGAACACGCTCAAGGAGATCCTGCCGCAGCTCCGCGACAAGGGTAAGGTCAGCCGCGGCTACCTCGGCATCCAGATCAACAACCTGAACTTCACCCAGGCCAAGGCCTTCGGTCTCGACACGGCGCAGGGCGCCCTGGTGGCCTCGGTCGAGTCGGATACGCCCGCGGGTGAGGCCGGCGTGCGGCACGGCGACGTCATCCTCGGGGTCGACGACATCCCGGTGAAGGCCACCCGCGACCTCATCAACTATGTGGCCAACAAGGGTCCGGGCTCGTCCGTCACCCTCGATGTGCTGCGTAACGGCAAGCGGCAGGACATCAAGGTCCGTCTTGGCGAGCGGCCGGATCGCGGCACCGCCGGGGAAGAAGAGGAGGCGGAGCCGGAGGAGGAAGAGGAGGAGAGGCAGAGCGGCATCGACTGGCTGGGCGTGCAGTACCAGGACATCAGCCAGAGCCTGCGCTCCAACCACGGCATCCCGCGGGATGTGGACGGCGTGGTGGTGACCAACGTCACGCCGACCAGCCCCCTCTACGAGCAGTTCGTGCGGCCGGGCACCATCATCACCGAGGTCAACGGCGAAGAGGTCGACTCGGTGGAGGCGTTCGAGCGCATCGTCAAAGGCTCGAAGTCCGGCTCGTACCTGCGGCTCTACATCAGGCCCTTTGCCCGCGGCCAGCGTGGCCAACCGTTCTTTGCCGTGGTTCAGGTGCCTTAGGAGCACGACGGCAGAGGCAAGCCGATCCCGTACCCAGGCCGGCTCCCCCGGGGGCCGGCCTTTTTCTTGCTAGACTCTGAGACGACCATGGCGAGACCATCCGAAAACATCCGCGCCTCCGTGCTGGTGGTAGACGACGAGCGGGCTATCCGCGAAAGCCTGCGCATGATCCTCGAGTTCGAGGGTTATCGAGTGGACGAGGCGGGGAGCGGCCCCCAGGCCCTCACCAAGGTGGCCGAGCGGCCTCCTGACGCGCTGATCCTCGACATCAAGATGCCCGAGATGGACGGTCTCGACCTGCTCAAGGCCCTGCGCGAGCGGGGCTACGACATGCCGGTGCTCATGATCAGCGGGCACGCCGACGTCCAGACCGCCGTCGAAGCCACCCGCCGGGGCGCCTACGACTTCTTTGAGAAACCGCTCCAGCGCGAGCGGGTGCTGGTCTCGCTGCGCAACGCCGTCGACGCCTGGCGGCTGCTCTCCGAGAACAGCGTCCTGCGCCAGGAGCCCGACGAGATGGTCGGCGTCGCGCCCGCCATGCGGCGGCTGCGGGAGATGATCGAGAAGGCGGCCCCGACCCCGGCGACCGTGCTGGTCACGGGCGAGAGCGGCACCGGCAAGGAGCTGGTGGCGCGCTCCATCCACCGGATGTCTCCCCGGCGCGACCGCACGCTGGTGCAGGTCAACTGCGCCGCCATTCCCGACGAGCTGATCGAGTCGGAGCTGTTCGGCCACGAGAAGGG
>JANOCF010000147.1:0-3064 GCA_031412055.1 Holophagales bacterium
GAAGGCGGGACTGGGTGCCGTGGATACCGACTTCGTGCCGATGCCGGTGCTCTACAGTCCTGGCGCGGCCGATGCCAAGGCCGTCCTGCCCAATCTCGTGAACGGGATCTTTCTCGGCGAGACGGTGATCCTTCCTAGGCCCTATGGTCCGCGCGTTGATCTGGAGACGGCCGCGGGCATTTTGACCAACCTGCCTGGAATCGGCATCACAGAGGAGATGGTCATGGTCGCGGATCTCGGTAACCTCATGCAGCCGACGTATTGGACGCGACAGGACGTCGACGACGAGTTCTTCGCCCGGTACTTCACGAAAGACGAACAAGTTCCGAAGCAGCAGCTCCTCGCCAGCGGAACCCAGATGGGGATGGAAGGGAGGCCGGTGGACCGGGTGCCGAGAGGCTGGAACCAGTGGCGGCTCGACCTGGACACGGTCGACATCTACGAGGCCTACGTCTACGTGCGCCTTTCGGCGCTGGGTCTCACGGTCCACTTCGTGGACGATCTGGCGTGGTATCACACCAAGGACGGCGAGCTGCACTGCGGCTCCAAGGTTCGCCGCACACCACCTGATATCGAGGATGGCCAGCGCTGGTGGCAGACCTGGGCCGATCTCCTGGCCGTCGATCCGGCAGCCCCATGAGCACGATGCCTGCTGATCCCGCCGATCCCCTTCTCGCCCGCGTCGAGACCCTGGCCGCCGGCGACTTCCGCCGCGGCCCGGGCATTCCCTTGGGCGGCAGCCCGGCCCCCTGGGACCGCGCCCGGGAGATTGTTGGCCTCGGCGCGGAGGTCTTCCCCCGCGTGATCGTCCTCCTCGCGGAGAGGCGCTGGCGCGACCTCCTCGGGCTCAACGCCCTGCTCACCGCTCTCGTGCTCCTTGGAGACCCTCGGGCCGTGGCCCCGCTGACCACCCTCCTGGAAGACCTCGCGGACGGGCCGGAGGAGCAGGCCCGCGTGGCCGAGGCGTTGGGACGGCTGGGCTTCCCAGAGGGCCTTCCGTCCCTGCTCCGGCTGCTCGGCCACCGGACGGCGGGGCTGGAGGCGCGCCGCGAGGCCGCGCGCTGGCTGGGAGTCCGGGAGCACCGCGAGGCCGTGCCCCGGTTGCAGGAGGTCTTCCTGGACCGCTCCGAGCCCATGCTGGTGCGCGCCGACGCCGCGTCCTCCCTTGGCCGGTTGGGCGGAGAGCTGGCCGCGACCACCCTCGTGGCCCACCTGGAGATCGAGCCCTCGGCGGAGCTGGTGCAGCGCATGGCCGAAGCCCTCGGGGACACCGGCAGCCCGCTCGCCGCCCCTGCCCTCCGCCGGCTGGCCGCCGGGCATCCGGACGCCTTCGTCCGCCGTGCCGCCGCCGAAGCGCTGGAGCGCACCTCCGGCCCCTGAGAAGGCGCGCCCCAGCGTTCCTGCGGAACTTCAGTTTTCAAAGAGCCCGCGAAGGCAGGCCGGTGTTCGGCCGGCCCTGGCCTTTCGCCCGCAGCCCTACCCGATCGTCCGCAGGCGGCAGCCCGCCGCCTGCCGGAGTCCGCCCGCCATCCGCCGGAGATCGCCTGAATCCGGCTGAAGATCGACGGATTCTCTCCACGCCCCGCCGGACTTCCGCCCGAGGCGGCCGGCATAGCGCCGGTCTTCCCGGTGATTGGCTGGAGTTGGCCGGATCTTCGCCTGGGTTGGCCGGTACTCCGCCCGTCTTGTCGGAGATGCGGCAAATCAACCTTTTGCCGGCGCATCGCTGCGGCGATAAAAATTCTATGACAAACGGTATTGACATGCAAGATGTCCTGAGTCTACGATTCGCCTCCACCTCAGCCTGGTGTCGTTCTCTACTGGTGGTGCCCATGCAGCGGAAGTTCTTTCGGTGCCACGATGGCGCCGGAATTTCTCCGGGTAAAGCTCGGAAAGGAGAAGAGACCATGCCTTTTTCGTACGCGGACTACATTCGGGACTGGGAAGCGCTGATCACGGCGACGGACGACAACAAGTCGACGCTGCCGAACTACGAGGACCTTCGGGGGGAGCTGGAGCAAGCCATGATCCAGGCCAAGACGGTGAAGGCGCGGCAGGACCTTCACGCCGGCGCGCGGCAGAAGGCGACGCAGGACCTGGCCGCGGCCGTCGAGCGGGGCAAGGAGGCCGCGGTGAAGATGCGCGGTTTCGTGAAGGCGCGGCTTGGTCCGAAGAACGAGCTGCTGTCGAGCTTCGGGGTCGCGCCGGCCCGCAAGCGCGTGCGCCGGCCGGCCGAGCCGGCCGAGGCCGGGCCGAAGACCCAGCCGTAAGCGGTAACCGGCGACGCGACGACGCAGCACGGTTCTTTGACAGACGGAGTACCTTTTTGACCGGGGCGGGTCCGGCCGCAGGCCCGCCCCGGCGGCTTTTTCCCTGGGCTAGACTAGAGCCATGGCCTTCACCCAGACCGATCAGCATCTCTCCATCACGACTCCCCTGGGCGCGGACAAGCTTCTCCTGCGCAGCGTGCACGGCGAGGAGCGGATCTCCGGCCTGTTCCACTTCTTCCTGGAGATGCAGTCGGAGGAGAAGAGCCTCGACTTTTCCGCGATCGTGGGCAAGAGCGCCACCGTCTCGCTGGAGCTGGCCGACGGCACGTTCCGCTACGTCAACGGCATCGTCGGCCGCTTCGTCCAGGCGGGGAGCGACGCGCGCTTCACCACGTACTTTGCCGAGATCCACCCGTGGCTCTGGCTGCTCACCATGAGCGCCGACTGCCGGATCTATCAGAACAAGACGGTGATCGACATCGTCACCGGCCTGTTCACCGAGCTGGGCTTCACCGACTACACGAACAGCACCTCCGGCACGTACACCGCGCTGGAGTACTGCGTGCAGTACAACGAGACCGCCTTCGCCTTCGTGTCGCGCCTGCTGGAGGACAACGGGATCTTCTACTTTTTCAAGCACGAGGACGGCAAGCACACGCTCGTGCTCGGCGACGACGCGTCCGCCTTCGCCGACTGTGCCGGCGCCGCCACGGTCGACTACGGCGGCTACGGGAACTGGGGGCAGCAGAACGTGGTCGCGGGCTGCACGCTGGAGGAGGGCGTCATCCCCGGCG
>JANOCF010000148.1:0-2602 GCA_031412055.1 Holophagales bacterium
CGACGTACAGGGGAAAGCGCTCGAAGATCTCGCGGTCGGAGCGGCGGCGGCGGCGCTGGACCTCGGCCCGGCGCTCGGCCGCGCCATCCAGATTGCCGACCAGCCAGTGGATCGCCCGGAGCTGGGCGATGGTCCGCTCGTCGGTCAGGGCAGGCGCGTCCGGATTCGCGGAAGGAGGTGGAGGCGGAGGAGTATCACGCAGCCGCTCCACGACCTTCCGCACGAACTGCATCGGACCGTGCTCCTGGAGCTTGCGCAGGATGTTGCCGGGCGTGACGGGCACCCGGGCCGGAGGATTGGACGGCGGCGGCGGCGAAGTTCCGTTGCCCGTATTCGCGATCCAGCCCGCGTAGGGATCGACCCGCAGCGTGCCCGTGCCCGGGTTGTGGTCCACCAGCAGCGACTGGGTGCGGGCGACCAGGGTCAGCATCAGCACCGGCATGATCCGCTCCCAGACACCCGCCTCGTAGTTCTTGTAGGCGGTCAGGAAGGCGTTGCGCTCGAAAAGGAAGCCTCGGTTGTAGAGGCCCAGCAGGTCGCTGGTGGCGTTCGAGCGGTGGTGGACGACCGCGTCCGGCGCGAAGATCACCCGCTCGCCGCCCGACCAGAGCCGCCAGCCGAGGTCCACGTCCTCCAGGTAGGCGAAGTAGCTCTCGTCGAAGCCGCCCGCCTCCAGGAACGAGGCGCGGCGGACCAGCATGTTGCCGCCGCACGCGAAGAGCAGCTCCTCGCCCGCCGCCGGCACCCGGGCGCGGTCCAGCGGACGGCGGAAGTCGAGCTGGAAGGCGTGGCCGTCGAAGGTCATCACCCCGCGGCCGAAGTCCAGGCGCTCGCCTGCCCAGTCCACGATCTTGCCCGAGACCGCGGCCACGTCGTCCGGAGCCGAGCGCAGGGCGTCCACCAGCGCCGCGAGCCAGCCGGGAGCCGGACGGGTGTCGTTGTTGAGCAGGGCCAGGGCATCGAAGTCCGCCGCTTCCGCGGCCAGCCGGTTGTTGCCGCCGCAGAAGCCCAGGTTGACCGGGCTGGCGATCAGCCGGACTTGAGGCCACTGCTTGCGCAGCCAGTCCGCGGTGCCGTCCGTGGAGCCGTTGTCCAGGACCAGGATCTCCCACTCGACGCCGGGATTGTGCTGGACGGCCAGGGCGGCGAGGCAGGTCTCCAGGTGGTGGCGGCCGTTCCAGGAGAGGATGACGACGGCGATCTTCCGCAACGGCTTCAACGGGCCAGCCTCCACAGGCGAAGCCGGCGCTTCAAGCGAAACGGGAACGGGTCCGGAGGCGCCACGGTCTCCGGCCGCCAGGCGAAGCGGTCCTTGGTTTCATCGCGGCGAGGCTCGCGGCAGAAGCGCAGGAGCGGAGCGAGGGCACGGTCCCAGGAGAAAGCCCGCAGCAGCTCACGCGCGCCGTTCCGGCGGGCCTGAAGCGTCGGCTCATCCGCCTTGAGGACCTCGCCGAGGGCATGAGTCAGGGCCTGCGCGTTCTGCGTTGGGACCACCCAGCCGGCGCCGTGCTCGCGCAGGAGCCGGCTCATGGTGCCGCCCTCGCTGGTGATCACCGGGCAGCCGGCCGCCAGGGCGTCCAGGAACCGGGTGCGCAGCGACAGGCGCGTCTCCAGGCTCGGGGTGTGCGGGGCCACGACGAGGTCCACGTCCCGCAGCAGGTCGTAGCGCCGCTCGGCCGGGACCCAGTCCAGAGCCTGCACTCGGCTTCCCCACCAGCCGAGCTTGCGGCAGCGGGCTTCGACCTCCGCCAGCAGGCGTTGGGGCGTGCTGTCCGCGTTGGGGTTGCGGATCAGGAGCAGGGTCCAGTTGGGGACGTCCAGCTCTTCAAGAGCCTCGAGAAGAGTCCAGGGGTCGTACCAGTCGTAAAGCCCGCCGAAGAGCAGGCGGCGCTCGCCCGGCTCGCGGGGCGGCAGAACCGGCCGGTACGGCGGCAGCTCCTCCGGCACGCCGAAAGGGACCGGCGCGATCAGCGTCTCCAGGTCCGGGTCGCGCTGCAGGATCTCGGGGTTGACCCGGCCGAGGGCGGTGAGGAATCCGAGATAGAAGGTCCGCTGCTCCTCGGACGAGCAGAGGAAGAAGTCGCCGCGCGACATCTGCAGCACCCAGGTGGCGTGGTCGTTGCGGTACGGATCGAGCCCGAGAGTGGCCGCGTAGCTCAGATTCTCCACGAGCCACGGATCGTAGAGGTCGATGGCCACGGGAAGCCCGGGCAGCTCCAGGACCACGTCGTTGGCGAGCTGGCCCTGGGCCACGGCCGCGTCGCAGCCGTGGAGGACGTCCGCCAGGCGGCCGCGCTCGAAGCGGCGGATCTCGACGCCCGGCAGGCTGAGAGCGGCGGTCTCCTCCGGGTCCGCGGGAGAGACCAGGACGACGTCCACCCCGCGCTCGGGCAGGCGCCGGGCCAGCTCGAAGTAGCGGATGCCGATCCCGGCCATCCGGGGACGGACAGGCTCGCTGCTGACCAGGGCGATCCGGGTCATGAGGAGCTGCGCTTCCGCTCCTGCACCCACTCGTGGAGGCGCCAGGCGCGGGTGGACTCCATCTGCTTGATCAGGGCGTTCAGCCGCTCGATCTCGCCGTACGTGCGGCGCAGGTGCACGG
>JANOCF010000149.1:0-2966 GCA_031412055.1 Holophagales bacterium
TCGTGATGGCCAACGGCGTGGGCATCCTGGGCGGCTATATCGTGGCCGTGGTGATGATGGGCGCGAACCCGGTGACCTACACCGACCGGACGTTTCAGTTCATGGACCTGAACGACGTGTTCTCGGGCCTCATCAAGGCGGCGGTGTTCGGCTTCCTGCTCGCGGCGATCGGATGCCAGCAGGGCTTCCACACGAGAGGCGGCGCCGAGGGGGTTGGGCGCGCCACCTCCTCCGCCGTGGTGGTTGCGAGCATCGCCATTCTGGTCGCTGACTTCTTCCTCACCCGGCTGCTTTTCTGATGAGCAAGATCAGCGTCCGCGACCTTCACAAGTCCTTCGGCCCCAAGGTGGTCCTGGACGGCATGAGCCTCGACGTCGCCGAGGGCGAGTCGCTGGTCGTCATCGGCGGCTCGGGCACGGGCAAGAGCGTGCTTTTAAAGCACGTCATCGGCCTTCTGAAGCCGGACGCGGGGACGGTCGAGGTGGACGGCACGGCGGTCGAGAAGCTCGGCAACCGGGAGATCACCGAGTTCCGGCGCAAGTTCGGCATGTCCTTCCAGGAGGGCGCGCTCTTCGACTCGATGACGGTCTGGCAGAACGTGGCGTTCCCTCTCCAGCGGCTGACGAAGATGAGCCACCGCGAGATCGACGACCGGGTCAAGGAGTGCCTGGCCATGGTCCGGCTGGAAGGGGTGGAGGAGAAGCTCCCCTCGCAACTCTCCGGCGGCATGCGGCGCCGGGTCGGCTTCGCCCGCGCCGTGTCGCACAGCCCGGAGATCCTCCTGTTCGACGAGCCCACGACCGGCCTCGACCCGGTGACCACGGCGCTGATCGACGAGGTGATCATCGACCTCAACGACCGCCTGAAGACGACGACGCTCACGATCACGCACGACATGGAGAGCGCCTTCCGCATCGGCGACCGGATCTCCATGATCCACAAGGGGAAGATCATCGCGACGGCACCGCCCCAGGAGTTCCGGAACCTCGAGGAGCCCCGGGTGCAGCAGTTCATCCACGGCCGGGCGGAGGGTCCCCTTTCCGACGAGCCCACGGGGCCGCCAAGAGCACGGCCGCCGTCGCCAGGGTGACCAGCCAGCCGATCACCCGCTCCGGCGTCCACGGCCAGTAGCGGAATCTCACCTCCGTCTGGCCCGCCTCCACCCGCGCCCGCAGCACGCCCGTCCCGGCCGCCCGCACCGGGCTCCAGCCGTCCCCCGTGTGCACCTGCCAGCCCGGGAAGTCCTGCTCCAGGACCTGGACGCTTCCGGGCCGACCATCTAGTCTGACCACGACCTCGCCGCCGTCCCGGGTGAACGGCCGGGGCTCGGGAGGCTGTCCACCCGTCCACCAGATTGCGTAGGGAGCCGCGCGCAGCCGGATGGCCTCTTGCCCTCCCAGGTCCACGAAGGCCCCCACGCCCGCCCGGGCGAGAACAGCCGGGGCTCTCTCCGGGGTGAAGGCCTTGCGGACGGCTCGGGTCGTGTACTCCGGGAAGGTGCAGCAGAAAAGGGAGACGTCGACGTCCGGATCGGCCGGGGGGAGGAACATGCCCGCGACCCGGAACGGGTAGGGGCGAGCCATGGGCTCGTGCTCCCAGCAACCCCAGGGATCACTGCATTCCGGGTTCTCCCGATAGATATGACCGAACCCCTGGTACTCGGGAAGCCAGTCCGGAGCTCCGGTGTAGGGGAAGGCATCCACGACCAGCAGGACCGCGAGCACTCCTGGCACCACGACGACCCATTTCCGTTCGAGACGCAGGAGACGAACCGCCGCGAAGCCTGCCCCGGCAGCCAGTCCGAACGAGGCCAGGCCCAGAAATCTCCAGGGGAACTGGATCGCCGAGGCCGGTGGAAGCACCAGGGAGAGCCCGTCGGCCAGGGGACGCAGCGTCAGCGCCAGGGCAGCCAGGGTCATCCAGGTCAACCCTCTTGATGTCTTGTCGGTCTCCCCTGGAAACCGTCCCAAACCCGCCGCGAGAGGGAGGAGGGCCAGGAGGACTCCGCCGACATAGAGCGGCATCTCCTGGTCCGTACCGTCGATGGGGTTCCCCTTGGGACCGCTTGTCTGGAGCGAAGTCCACAGCCGCCGCTCCACCAGATCCCCGGGGACGATGCCGTGGATCCTGAAGAAGTTCCGCTCCTCTCCCTGCACGTACCTCCCCAGGACGAGCAGCTTCGCTCCGGCCACGAACGGCACCACGAAGAACCCGGCGAGCGCGGCGCCCAGCACCCAGACGCCCGCCGTGCGGAGGACCGTCCTGGGGAGATTCCGCCACGGCTCGGCGATTATCTCCGCAACAGTCCACACACTCAGCCCGAGGGCCGTCATCAGAGCGCTGATGGGGTGGGTGACGATCAGCAGGGCCGCCGGAGCCGCGGCGGCGGCCAGTCTCCGCCAGCCCCCTTCGCGGACCGCCGCCACCGCGAAGAAGACCACGAGAGGCAGGAGCGCCAGGGCCGTGCACTCGGCGAACGCCACCCGGTAGTGGCTGTCGAGCAGCCGGTACGGGGCGAAGGCATAGGCCGTGGCCGCCACCAGGCCGGCGCGGCGGTCCCCGGTCCATCGCGAGACCGCGGCGTACATGGTCATGCCAGCCACCGCGCCAAAGATCAGAAGCCCCGCCTTGACCGCCGCGATCGGACTGAAACCGGCGAGAGAGAAGGGGAGGGTAACGTAGAAGGTCCCGGGACCGTAGAACTGGAGGACCGGCATCCCCAGGCCCAGCCGATGCAGCCACAGGGCGCCCGGGCTGCCTGCGGCCCCCGCCGAGATCTCCTGGGCCACGGCCCACGAGCCCCAGAGATGATGCAGGGTGTCGTGCCCCCGGGGGATGCCCGGGAAGAGGAGCAGATGACCCGCCACCAGGCCCATCAGGGCAGCCAGGGGGAGATCGAGCCCGGGCCGGGGAGTCCGGCCGCCGGTCCCCGCCAGCACGCCGAAAAGGACCACGCTCGCGGCTAC
>JANOCF010000150.1:0-3179 GCA_031412055.1 Holophagales bacterium
CGGACCGGCGGCCACCGGGCGCGGCTTCTACCTGGGGACAGGGAGCGGATGCCCAGAATGTTGCGGCCAGACAGTTGGAAGGAGGTCAAGGAAACAATCCGGGCTTGGGCAAAGCAAGCCGGTGCCTGAGAGGCAGCCCGCACGCGGCGGGGGGGGCCTGGCCCCTTGGGGAAGACCTTCTCCCCAACGGGGACAGCCTTCTCCTCAACGGGGCGAGCCTCCATCCTTCGGGGATGCCCCTTTCCCCAATGGGGAAAGGACTCGTCCCCTTCGGAGCGGGCCTCATCCCCAGCGGGGAAGGTGCCGTCCCCGTCGGGGATGACCCTCTTCCCAACGGGGAAGGTCTCGTCCCCGATGGGGAAGGCATTCTCCCCGCAGGGGATGAGCCCTCTCCCCGATGAATGCGCGCTCCGCCGTCTGGGGATGGCACCGTCCCAAAAGGGGATGGCGCTGTCCCCGAAGGGGATGAACCCTTCCCCGAAGGATGCGCCTCCCCACGGCTGGGGATGGCCCTGTCCCCTGACGATGTGCCCTACAGCGCGCTGGTGTCGGCCATGCCGGACAGGCTGCCCTGCTGGTTCCGGTAGGTCTTCACCTTGCCGGTCTGGGTGTCGGTCACCCGGACGGTGTACTCCACGTCCGAGAGCGAGCCGTAGAACACCCAGGCCTTGCCGTTGATCCCCGTGCCGTCCAGCACCTTGACCACCAGCTCCAGGTTCTCCGGTCCAAAGAACCAGAAAAAGCCGGTGTTGCCGCTGTCCGAAACCGCGGTGCCCGCGCCGGCCTGGGTGGCCGTCTTCCAGTCCACCTCAACCTCGTAGCGGCCGATCAGGCAGAGGGTCCGCGCGTCCGCGACACAGACTCCGGTCGGGACCGTGAGCGTCTCCATGACCGGCGGCGTCTTCTGGGAGATCTGCGCGATCTCCTTCACGTCGGCCTGGCTCGCCGCGCTTCCCGGAAAACCGGTGTCCGCGAAGCCGCGGGTGTCACCGGCGCGATTGTGGTAGAGCCGGACCGCCCCGGTTGTCGAGTCCGTGACCTCCAGCCAGTACTCCCGGTCGGTCAAGGCGCCGGTGAAGACCCAGAACTTCCCGTTGACCGCTCGGCCGTCCAGGACCTTCACGATCTGCTCCACGTTCTCCGAGCCGAAGAACCAGACGGTGCCCGACTGGTCGGTCCGCTTGACCAGGTGTCCCGCGGTCCAGGCTTCCGTCGCGGAGTTGCGCCAGAGCACCCGCACCCGGAAACGGTTCGCGTGCAGGCAGAGCGTGGCGTCTCCGCTTCCGCAGGAGGGGGCGCCGCCGAAGCTGGGCGGGGTCGCGGCGGGGATCGTCCCTCCCCGGGTGGTCGCCCTGGCCGTGGCGGTGTAGGCCGAGAAGCCGGAGGCCCCGGAGGCGCGCACGCGGAAGACGTACTCCGTCGACGCCTTGAGGCTGCCGATCGCGGCCGTCGTGGTCCCGGCCGGCAGGCTCAGCACCTCCTTGAAGGTGCCGCCGGGGGTCTTGCTCTCGACCCGGAAGCCGGTCTCGTCGCTCGAGTTGTCCTTCCAGGTGAGTGAGATTTCGGTGCCCGACGACGCCTGGGCCGTGAGGTTGCTGGGGGCGGTCACCCCGCTCGGCCCGCCCGGATTGCCGCCGCCACCGCCGCCGCCGCCACCGCTCCCGCTTCCCGAAGGGTAGAGGGACGCGATTCCGGCCAGATCGTCGGAGCCCATCCGGGCACCGCGGCCGTCGTCGTGGGCTCTGGCGAACATCAGCGCTTCGCGGCTCGACGAGTGCCCGAGGCCCAGGGTGTGGCCAAGCTCGTGCGCGAAGACCTCTTCGGCCGCCCTGGGGTTGTCCCGGAAGAAGCACTCGGTGCCGTCGTTGGTGACGATGTCGGCCTCGGCGGCCTCGTGCCACTTCTTGCCGCCCCAGTTGCGGGTCGAGGTGTAGAAGAACGGCCCGCCCACGGCGATGACGCCGCCATCGCTGCAGGAGAAGGTCCCCTCGGCCTCGTTGCCCCGCGGATCGTCGAAGAGGATGGCGTTGGTGCCGTCATCATGATCCAAGCCGGCCCCGGCGCTGGTCACGCCGGAGTAGGTGTAGAAGACGTTGGAGCCCGCGTCGCTGACCCACGCGTTCATGGCGACCTTGAAGGCCTGGATCGATCGCTCCTGGCCGAGGCCCGACTGGCCGGAGACGTGGACCTTCCACGGCACGCTCTGGCCCGAGTCGAAGCGGAACCAGCGGATGGCGGTGCCCTCCTCGGACTCCATCAGGCTGAACGGCTCGACGGCCTGCTCCAGCTCCTGCGGCTCGGAGTCGAGAACGTAGTCGCGCTCCCGCCGGACGCCCTCGGCACGGTCAGCCACCCACTCCCGGAACCCGGCGAGGTCGCGCACCATGTCGCGACGGGCTTCGAGTCCTGCCGATCCCACCTCGAAGGTGTCGGAGAGGTCGCGCATGACCACGTCGCGCCCGCCGACCTGCCGCTGGTGGAAGGCGCCGAGCATCAGGTGGAGGATGCGATAGGTGCCGTCTTCCGCGGGACGGAGGAAGAGCAGCGCCGACTCGTTCTGGCCGAACTCGGGCGCGCCCCAGACCTTGAGGCCGACGCCGTCAGGACGGACGCCGCCCGGCACCCTCACCACGATGGTGCTGCCCGGGATGTGGCCCTTGACCAGGCGCTCGACCTCGACCGTGTAGTCGGTGGCAGGCCGCCCCGATGCGCTCATCATGGGAGCGCGCTGCGCGGCCACGACCCGGACCTCGGCCACGGCGGCGGCCTGGTCGACCAGGGCCTGGTCGGAAACCATCTGGTAGGGGGTCGCCGCTGCCGGAACAGCGGACGCGGAAAGCAGGAACAGGAGCCGCAGGGCGCGCTTCATTGAGACCTCCGTGCTCGGGAGATAAGCCTTGATGTTCGAGCTGGCACGAACGCCACGGAGGAGAACAGGGGGGCGGGAAGGGTTATTTCGACTGTCCTCACCCCCTGTCCCCCTCTCCCATCTCCCACCCACCCATTCCCGGGAGAGGGGGGACGCATGCGGGCGATCCCGGCTAAAGCGAAGCCGACAAGGTCTGAAGACGTTCCCCCTCTCCCGGCGGGGGATTTGGGCGGGAGATGGGAGAGGGGGACAGGGGGTGAGATTTTTACCCCCGGTACCCGATCTTCAGCAGGACCCGCGCGGCCTTGTG
>JANOCF010000151.1:0-3026 GCA_031412055.1 Holophagales bacterium
GCGCACGTCGACGGTGATCTTTTTCGACAGGTCGCCGCTGGCCACGGCGATCGTCACCTCGACGATGTTGCGCACCTGGCCGGTGAGGTTGGACGCCATGGCGTTGACGGAGTCGGTGAGGTCCTTCCAGGTTCCGGCGACGCCGGGCACCACGGCCTGTCCGCCGAGCTTGCCCTCGGTGCCGACCTCGCGGGCGACGCGGGTCACCTCGGAGGCGAAGGAGCGGAGCTGGTCCACCATCGTGTTGATGGCTTCCTTGAGCTGGAGGATCTCGCCGCGCACGTCGACGGTGATCTTTTTCGACAGGTCGCCGCTGGCCACGGCGATCGTCACCTCGACGATGTTGCGCACCTGGGCCGTGAGGTTGCCGGCCATCTGGTTGACGGAGTCGGTGAGGTCCTTCCACACGCCCGACACGCCCTTCACCTGGGCCTGTCCGCCGAGCTTGCCTTCGGTGCCGACCTCGCGGGCGACGCGGGTCACCTCGGAGGTGAAGACCGAGAGCTGATCGATCATCTTGTTGACCAGCTTGGCGGAGCGGAGGAACTCGCCTTCGAGGGGTCGCCCGTCGACCTCCAGCGCCATGGCCTGGCCGAGGTCGCCCTTGGCCACGGAGCCGACGGCGCGGGTCACCTCGGTGGTGGGCCAGACGAGGTCGTCGATGAGGGTGTTGATGGAGGCCACCTCGTCGGCCCACCCTCCGGCGACTCCGGGCACCGTCATCCGCTGCTTGAGCTTTCCTTCCTTGCCGACCACGCGGGAGACGCGGGCCGTCTCCTGCGCCCGGCGCTCGCTGATCGCCAGAACGTCGTTGAAGGCGTCCGCGATCTTGCCGTGGACGCCGGTCAGCTCGAGCGGCATCCGGACGGAGAAGTTGCCGCCGCGGAAGGCCACCATGGCGGCGAGGAGCTGGCGGGAGAAAAGGTCCCCGTCACCGTTGGAAGAGGGAGGCTCACCGCCAGGAAGGGTGGGGTCCCAACCGGACGGAATACTCTCAGCAGGATTCATGCACGTTTACCCCGAAGTCTGTTGTTCCATGCTCACTTAAGTACGGCAGCCGGGAAGGCTCAGTGGGCTATGCTGACACATTCCCGACACCTTCCTCAACCGGATCCCGGGCGGCAGAAAATCCACCCTCGATCGCCGTCCCCTGGGGAGGACGTCCCTTGTCTCCTGAGGGGGGCGGTAGGACGCGCTCCCCGGGGGTGAAGCTGCGGGTGTACGGTTTGCAACGCGCTGAATTTCAAGCTCATATCCAGGCGAGGAGGCCCGCGTGATCGCAATGTTCTTCGGGATTCGCAGGTTCGCAGCTCCCGCCGTCCTCCTGCTGGTTGGAGGAATGACCGGCGCCGGAACGGCTCAGACTCCCATGCCGTCGGACTCCGCGGAGATCTCCGTGACCCTGGTGGAGGTTCCGGTGGAGGTGCTGCGCGACGGAGAGCCGGTCAAAGGGCTCACCGCTGCCGACTTCGAGGTGATCGAAGGGGGCCGGCCGCTGCCGATCGTCTCCTTCGAGACGGTTGACCTGGAGGCTCCGGTGGAGCCGGGAGCGCCTCCTCCTCCCGCCGCCGCGCGCCGGCACGTGCTGTTCTTCTTCGACTTCTCCATGAGCCGGCCCACCGACCTCCTGAAGGGGGTCCTCGCCGCGCGCGATGTCCTGGCCCAGGGTCTCGACCCCCGGGACCTGGTGGGTGTCGGGATGTACCATTCGAAAGGCGGACTCCAACTGCTCCTCAACTTCACCGCCGACCGGAACGCAGCGGCCCGGACCCTCCAGGGGCTGGAGGACCTGCTGAACGGCAAGGCTTCGGAGACGGCTTCGGAGACGGCTACTGGCCGGGAGAAGGATCCCTTGCGGCTCATGGGCGCCGACGCCAGCACGCTGCTCGGCCAGGGCTGGCAGGGAGACGAGCGCAACTTCGCCGCGGAGCTGGCGGAGAGTGTGGGAAGTGACGGCGGCCTGGGCGCGTCGCTCCAGGCGGAGGTGCTGGCTGAAGCGGCCAGCGTGGAACGCTCCGACATCGAGAACCGCAGCCGCGACCGAGTGAAGGCCCTGGCCGGCACGGTGGAGGATCTGGCCGAGATCCTCCGTACCACGCAGGGAAGGAAGTACCTGATGTTCTTCAGCGGGGGCTTCTCCATGTCCCTGGTCTCCAGGCCGACCGAGGGCATTACCGATCTGAACATCGGCGGCACCACCCTGTTGAACAAGCTCGAGCAGATGCTCAAGGAGCTGCGGCGCTCGGGCTGGATTCTTCACGCGGTGGACGTCGGCGGCGTCCAGGCCGGCTTGCGCGCCGACGCCCTCTACTTCCTTGCCAATGAGACGGGCGGCGCCCTGGTGGAGGGGACCAACTATCTTGCCAAGGGTGTCACCGCGGCCATGCGGCGCAGCATCCACAGCTATCTGCTCGGAGTGCAGGTGGACGACCTGCCGTTCGATGGCTCCTACCACGAGATGGACGTGCGTCTCCGCAACCCCCGGCGCGGCACCCGGGTCCAGCATCGCGGCGGCTACTTCGCGCCTCTTCCGTTCCGCCGCCAGGACAACGTCCAGCGGCTCGCGGACGCGTCGCTCCTGGTGACCGGGGGAGAGGAGCGCGACGATCTGGGTGTCGAGGTCGTGGCGGTGCCGTTGCGGACGGGTGGGGAGACCAACCCGGTCGTGGTGGTGGTGGAAGTGCCGGGAGACCGGCTCCTCACGCCCGGCGCGCAGCGGCTGGGGATCGAGATCTACGGCTACGCCCTCGACGAGCAGGGGAGCAGCCGCGACTTCTTTGCCCAGTCCGTGGACCTGGACCCGGCCAAGGTGGGCGATCGTCTGGCAAGAGGTGGAGTCCGCATCCTCGGCAGGCTGGATCTGCCCGCGGGCGAGCACCGGCTGCGGGTGCTGGTCCGCGACCGCGCCGACGGGCGTACCTCTCTCCTCACGGTCCCGGTGAGCCTTCCGGCCGCGGGTGCCGCGGCGGGGGACCACATCGATGCCCTGTTCCTGCCGTCGTCCGACGACCCGTGGCTCCTCGTCC
>JANOCF010000152.1:0-6683 GCA_031412055.1 Holophagales bacterium
GCCGACGATCATCCCATCGTGCTCGAAGGGCTGGAGCAGCTCTTCCGGGTGGAGCCCGACTTCCAGGTGGTGGCGCGCTGCCGCGATGGAGAGGAGGCGCTGCGGGAGGTGCGGGCGCACCGGCCCGACGTCCTGGTCCTGGACATCCGCATGCCGCGCCGGGATGGGCTGGACGTGCTGCGGACGGTGCGCCTGGAGGGGCTGACAACCCGGGTGGTCCTGTTGACCGCGGCCCTGGAAGAAGAGCAGCTCGTGGAGGCGCTGCGCATGGGGGTCGGAGGCGTGGTGCTCAAGGAGATGGCTCCCCACCTGCTGGTGGAGGCGGTGCGGGAGGTCCACTCGGGCGGGAGCTGGCTCGACAAGGGCTCGGTGAGCCGGGTGGTGTCGAAGCTCCTGGAACAGAAGGAGGCGCGGGAGGAGCACCCGCTGACCCCGCGCGAGCTGGAGGTCGTCCGCATGGTGGCCCGCGGGCTGCGCAACCGCGTCATCGCCGAGCAGCTCTTCATCAGCGAGGGGACGGTGAAGATCCACCTGCACAACATCTATCAGAAGCTCGGGATCGACGGCCGGCTGGAGCTGGCGGTGTACGCCCAGGGGAAGGGGCTGGCGTAGCAGGAAACCCTCTGGAATGCCGCCCCCATCGCGCCGCGTTGCAGAAGGTGTGGGGGAGCGATTCCCTCTCTCTAACTTCCACACTGAGCACGACTTACCGAGCTTGTGACGAAGATCACAAATGATGATAAACTGGCCCGCCGTAGGGGCAATCGGGCCACCCGAGGAAAATCAAGACCATGAAGACCGCGACGTCGACGACCGTCGGAGAGAGCTGGGTCACCACACAATTCGAGGCGCTGGAGGATTGGTCCACGCGCAACTCCTTCTGGCCCTTTCCGTTCGGCACCGCCTGCTGCGCCATCGAGTTCATGTCGACCGTGTCGAGCCACTACGACTTGGCGCGGTTCGGCTCCGAGGTGGTGCGCTTCTCACCCCGCCAGAGCGATGTGCTGCTGGTAGCCGGTACCATCAACGACAAGATGGCGCCGGTCCTCAAGAAGATCTACGACCAGATGGCCGATCCCAAGTGGGTCATCTCGATGGGCGCCTGCGCCTGCTCGGGCGGCTTCTACCGCGCCTACCACGTGATGCAGGGGATCGACGAGATCATCCCCGTCGACATCTACGTGCCGGGCTGCCCGCCGACCCCTGAAGGTCTGATCTACGGCATCCTCCAGCTCAAGGAGAAGGTGTCGCGCGACCGCAAGAAGCACAACGAGCGCAACCGTCTGCAGCGCCAGTCCGAACCGGAACCGAAGGAGACCTTCGAGGGAGCCGATGCTCGCACCAACGCTTGAGACCGCCGCCCCTGAGCTGGCCGCTGTTCTTGACGCTTTGCACGCGAAGCTCCCCGAGGGCAGCGTCGTGCCGCAGGACGGGCTCGACCAGCCCACCTGGATCGTCCGCCGCGACGTCCTGGAACAGGTCTGCCGCGAGCTGAAGCAGAACCCGGCCACCCGCTTCGACATGATGATGGACATGTGCGGAGTCGACTTCCCCGACCGGGTGGAGCGCTTCGAGCTGGTCCTTCATCTCTACTCCATGCATCGCGGCGCGCGCATCCGCCTCAAGGTCCCCATGAAGGAGGATGAGGTCGTCCTCCCCTCCCTGGTGAAGGTCTGGAAAGGGACCAACTGGTTCGAGCGCGAGGCCTACGACATGTTCGGGTTCAAGTTCGAAGGCCACCCGAACCTGCGGCGCCTGCTCTGCCACGAGGGCTTCGTGGGCCACCCGCTGCGCAAGGACTACGACCCGGCGCGGCGCTGGATCCTCACCGAGGACAAGATCTACAAGCCCCATTTCGACCTGCCCGAGGGGGAAGACGACCTCTTCGAGCGCATGACGGTCAACATCGGACCGTCCCACCCGGCCATGCACGGCACCTTCCGCCTCATGGCCGTGCTGGACGGCGAGACCATCATCGCGTCAGACCTCGAGATCGGCTACCTGCACCGCTGCTTCGAGAAGATGTGCGAGACCCACAGCTGGCAGCAGGTGATCCCCTATACCGACCGGCTGAACTACTGCTCCTCGTTCATCAACAACGTCGGGTACTGCAAGACGGTCGAGAAGATGCTGGGGATCGAGGTGCCGCCCAAGGCGGTCTGGGCGCGGACCATCCTGTCCGAGTTCTCGCGCATCATGGACCACTGCGTGTGCAACGGCACCACGCTGGTCGACGCGGGCGCCCTGACCAACTTCTGGTACATGCTCCAGCCGCGCGAGGAGATCTACGGCCTCCTCGAGTCGGTGTGCGGCGCGCGCCTGACCGTCTCGGCCTGCCGCATCGGCGGCCTGATCCACGACCTTCCGCCCGATTTCATGGAGCGCTCCCGGCGCCTCGTGGAGATGATCCCGCCCTTTGTCCAGGACGTGGAGAAGCTGGTCGACAGGAACCGCATCTGGCTCGACCGCTCGGTGGGCATCGCCGCCATCACGGGCGAGGAGGCCGTCGACTGGGGCTGGACCGGACCCTGCCTGCGCGCGAGCGGCGTGCCTTACGACGTGCGCCGCGCCCACCCCTACGACCTCTATGACACGGTCGACTGGGAGGTGCCGGTCCTCTACGGCGGCGACGTCTACGACCGCTACCGCATCCGGATGATGGAGATCCGCGAGTCGCTGAAGATCATCCGCCAGCTCCTCGACCGCGGCATGCCCGAGGGTCCCCACATCGTGGACGACCCGCACGTGGCCCTGCCGCCCAAGGAGGCCGCCTACAACCAGATGGAGGCCATGATCTACCACTTCAAGCTGATCATGGACGGTATCCAGGTGCCGGAGGGCGAGCTGTACTCGATGACCGAGGGGGCCAACGGCGAGATGGGCTTCTACGCCATCAGCGACGGTACCGGCAAGCCGTACCGCCTGCACAACCGGGGTCCGTGCTTCCCGCTCTTCCAGACCTTCCCGCGCCTGATCAACGGCGGCTCGCTGTCGGATTCCATCGTGTCCCTCGGCGGCCTGAACATCATCGCAGGAGAGCTCGAACGATGACGCAGCCCCTGACCACCCAGGTGACCACCCAGACCCAGGCGCCGCCCGCCATCCGGACGAACCTGCCGGTGATGCGCGAGCCCTATCCGACCGAGATCAAGCCCTACAAGCCCGGGCTCGCGGAGCGCCTCTACCTGCCGCTGCTCACCGGGCTGTGGGTCACCCTCAAGCACTTCACCCGCAACCTCCTGGGCCGGGGGAAGATGTACACCATCGAGTACCCGGAGGAGCGGCGCGACTACAGCCACCGCTTCCGGGGCCATCACATCCTCACCTCGCGTCCCGACGGCTCGGTGCGCTGCGTGGCCTGCTACCTCTGCGCGCAGGCCTGCCCGGCCGAGTGCATCCACATCGAGGCCAGCGAGCACCCGGACGTCAATATCGAGAAGTACCCGGTCGTCTACGAGATCGACATGCTGCGCTGCATCTTCTGCGGCTTCTGCGTGGACGCCTGCCCGGAAGAGGCCATCATCATGAGCAACAACTACGACATGGCCTACTTCACCCGGGAGCAGTCGATCGTCGGCAAGGACGAGCTCGTCAAGCCGTTCACCTTCGACGAGGACCAGCTCGGCTACCGCCCCCGTTTCCCGGAGGAGGACGCCAAGCGCTCCAAGATGCGCCGCGAAGCCTTCGACATCGTGGCCGAGGCCCGGCGGGCGCAGGAGCTCGAGGAGACCGCGGCACGCGGACGGAGCTGAGCCTCGCCGGGGCGGCACGAACCGCCCCGGACCCCGCCTTTCCCCGGCTTTCCCTCCCTTCGACTCTGGTAAGATCTGCCGGCCATGAATCGCCCCTATCCCCTGGCATGATTGCCGGGTAAACCTTGTTTCCCCTACAGAGGGTTGTTTTCTTGCTTCTTAAGAAGAGAGGATCATGAGCACGACTGTCACAGAAAACGAGCATCGTGACGTCACCCTTGAGAAGATCGACGAGGTGGTCATCCGCTTCGCCGGGGACTCGGGCGACGGCATGCAGATGACGGGTACCCAGTTCACGAACACCTCGGCGATGCTCGGGAACGACCTGTCGACCCTGCCGGACTTCCCGGCCGAGATCCGCGCGCCTGCCGGTACCTTGCCCGGCGTGTCCGCCTTCCAGGTCCGCATCGCGGACTACGACATCCACACCCCGGGCGACGCGCCCGACGTGCTGATAGCCATGAACCCGGCGGCCCTGAAGAAGGAGCTCAGAGACCTCAAGCCCAACGGGGTCATCATCATCAACACGGACGAGTTCAACGACCGGAACCTCGCCCGCGCGGCCTACACCTCCAACCCGCTGGAGGACGGCAGCCTCTCCAGCTTCCGGGTCTTCCAGGTGGCCCTGACCACCATGAACCGGCGCACGCTGGAGGGGAGCGGCCTCGAAACCAAGTCGATGGACCGCTGCAAGAACATGTTCGCCCTCGGCATGTGCTACTGGCTGTTCAGCCGGCCACTGGACAACACGATCGCCTGGCTCCGGCAGCAGTTCGCCAAGAAGCCGCTCATCGCCGAAGCCAATATCAAGGTCCTCAAGGCTGGCTGGAACTACTGCGACATCACCGAGGTGTTCCACACCCGCTACGAGGTGCCCCCGGCCGCCCTCGATTCGGGCCTGTACCGCAACATCACCGGCAACACCTCCCTGGCCCTGGGACTGATCGCCGCCAGCAAGTGCAGCGGCCTGCCGCTCTTCCTCGGCGCCTACCCGATCACTCCGGCCTCGGACGTGCTCCACGAGCTGGCGCACTACAAGAACTACGGGGTCACCACCTTCCAGGCGGAAGACGAGATCGCCGCCGTCTGCGCGGCCATCGGCGCCTCCTTTGGCGGTGCCCTCGGCGTGACCGCCTCCTCGGGTCCGGGCATCGCCCTCAAGGCCGAGGCCATGAACCTGGCCGTGATCACCGAGCTGCCGCTGATCGTCTGCAACATCCAGCGCGGCGGCCCGTCGACCGGCCTGCCGACCAAGACCGAGCAGGCGGACCTGCTGCAGGTCATGTTCGGCCGCAACGGCGAATCGCCCCTGCCGATCCTCGCGGCCTCCTCGCCGAAGGACTGCTTCGACACCGCCATCGAGGCGGTGCGGATCGCCATCAAGTACATGACCCCGGTCGTGATCCTCTCGGACGGCTACATCGCCAACGGCTCTGAGCCGTGGAAGCTGCCCAAGATGGAGGACCTCCCCGACCTCCGCAGGGAGTTCCGGACCGACCCGGAGGGCTTCAAGCCCTATGAGCGCGATCCCGAGACCCTGGCACGGCCGTGGGCGATCCCCGGCACCCCGGGCCTGGAGCACCGCATCGGCGGCATCGAGAAGGAAGAGGTCACGGGCAACGTCTCCTACGACCCGATGAACCACGAGAGGATGGTCCACCTGCGGGCCGAGAAGGTGGCGCGGATCGCCAACGACATTCCGCTGGTCGAGGTGCACGGCGACGAGACGGGCGAGCTGCTCGTCCTGGGCTGGGGCTCGACATCGGGAGCCATCAACGGCGCGGTCACCAGCGCCCAGCGCCTGGGCGTGCGGGTCAGCCGCGCCCACCTGCGCAACCTGAACCCGTTCCCGGCCAACCTGGGCGAGGTGCTGTCGCGCTTCGAGAAGGTGCTCGTGCCCGAGATGAACCTCGGACAGCTCGCCCTGCTTCTCCGCGCCCGCTACCTGAAGGACATCATCTCCTTCACCAAGATCCAGGGGCGCCCGTTCATGCGGCAGGAGATCTTCCAGAAGATTCAAGAGATTTTGGAGCTGAACGCCAATGTCCACTGAGACGCCAACGCCGATCGTGACCAAGAAGGACTTCCAGAGCGACCAGGAAGTGCGCTGGTGCCCCGGTTGCGGGGACTACGCCATCCTGTCGGCGGTGCAGCAGGTCTTCCCCGAGCTGGGCATCCCGCGGGAGCGGTTTGTGGTGGTGTCGGGGATCGGCTGCTCCAGCCGCTTCCCGTACTACATGAACACCTTCGGGTTCCACACGATCCACGGCCGCGCCCCCGCGGTCGCCACGGGTCTCAAGATGGCCCGCCCGGACCTCGACGTCTGGATCGCCACCGGCGACGGCGACGCCATGTCGATCGGCGGCAACCACCTGATCCACACGCTGCGGCGCAACGTGGGGGTCAAGATCCTGATGTTCAACAACCGGATCTACGGCCTGACCAAGGGCCAGTACTCGCCGACGAGCGAGGTGGGCAAGAAGACCAAGTCGACCCCGGCCGGCTCGGTGGACTACCCGTTCAACCCGCTGTCGCTCGCCCTGGGCGCCGGCGCCACCTTCGTGGCCCGGAGCGTGGACATCTTCCAGACGCACCTGCGCGACACCCTGCGCCGCGCCGCCGCGCACAAGGGGACCGCCTTCGTCGAGATCTACCAGAACTGCAACATCTTCAACGACAAGGCCTTCACCTACGTGACCGACAGGGAGGCCAAGGACGAGAACGTGCTCTACATGGAGCACGGCAAGCCGCTGGTCTTCGGCAAGGCCAAGGACAAGGGCATCCGGATGAACGGCACCGAGATGGAGGTGATCCAGCTCGGCGAGGGCACGGGTCTCAGCGCCTCCGACTGCCTGGTGTGGAACGAGGAGCTGGACAACCCGGCCACCGCGTTCCTCGGCGCGCAGCTCCTGCCGCCGCACTTCCCGACCG
>JANOCF010000153.1:0-2321 GCA_031412055.1 Holophagales bacterium
CTTGTCGTTGGTCCAATAATGGAAGACGCCCGAGTTCTGCTGGCCCGCCTGGAAGTTCAGCTTGGTGTTGAAGTCCTCGAGCTCGGTCGTGTCGAGCTGGCCGCCGCCCACGATGTTGCCGATCTTGCTCTCGCCATAGGCAGCCCAGAGCCAGACGTGGTCGCGCCAGATCGGGCCGCCGAGGTCGATGCCGTACTCCTCCACCGCCTCGATCTGGTTGCCGGTGATGATGACGTCGTCGCCCGGTCCCGCACCTTCCTCCAGGTCGACCAGGACCTCCGGATCGGACTGCCAATCGCCGTCCGTGCGCAGGTAACGGGCCTGAGCGCGCCAGTCGTTGGTGCCCCGCTTGGTCACCTGGTTGATGGTGACGCCCGAGGTGGCCACGGAGACGTCGGCGCTGGAGACCGTGAACTGGACCTCCTCGAAGGCGCCGAAGTCGAAGTAGGTGGCCGAGGCTCCGACGGCGTTCATGTCCGTGAGGACCACGCCATCCACGGAGAACGTGTTGTCGCGGGAGCTGGAGCCCACGCCCAGGAAGTTCGACTGCTGGCCGCTCTCGTTGCCGCCCAGGTTGAAGCGGTCGACCAGCACGCCCGGCGCCAGGGCCAGCAGCGACCACGGATCGCGGGCCGTGGGCACCTTGTCCAGCTCGGCGGCGGCGATGTTGGCGCCGCGGTTGACCTGGCGCTCGTCGATGAGCGGGCTCTCGCCGGTGACGGTGATGACGTCCTCCACCGCCCCGCTCATGGTGACCTCGATCTCGGTGCTGCCGCCGACGCGGACCCCGATGTCCGGGTACTCCAGCGTGGAGAAGCCCTGAAGCTCCGCGGTCAGCTTGTAGGTACCCGGGTAGAGACCGGGATACCGGAACCCTCCGGACGCGTCCGTCGTCTGTACCCTCGGAGAGCCGATGCCCTCCAGTGTGACCGTCACTCCGGGGAGCGGCTGGCCGTCTCCCCCCACTACCGTCCCGAAGAGATCACCCGTCTGGAGCTGGGCCGCCGCCGGCAGGCCGGTGGTGAGCAGCAGAGCGGCGACAACTGCGAGCCATCCACGCTTGAGTCGATTCATAGGCTGGTTTGCCCCTTTCGTAACTAATTTTCGTAGCCCGATGATACCAGAGGGCCGCTAGCCGAATCAGTACGGGTTGGAGCTGATCACGCCGTTGGTGACGCTGCGCAGGTAGTACCCCGAGGTGGGCCGGGTGCGCAGGTCGAAGGTGCCGCCCGAGGGGACCTTCCAGATCTTGAAGTTGGAGAAGGTCAGGGGGGTGCCCGACTGGCAGACCTCGGGCATGTGGTCGCCCAGGATGAAGTAGGCCGGGCCGTCGCCCATCACGGTCGCGAGCCCGTTGCGGTCCACCACCACGGAGGTCACCTCGTTGACGGCGACTCCGAGGGCGCTCGACGCCCTGCCGTCCTTGATCTGGCGGGCGATGAAGGCCAGGGTCCGGCCCATGCGGTCGCGCGGGACGAAATGGCTGTCGGTGATGGTCCCCTGGAAGTTGGCGAAGTTGAAGAAGTCGTAGGTGAAGGTGATCGGCCGGTGGTACGGGTTGGCCAGGGCATCGGCCGAGACCGTGCTGCCGCCGCAGCCGTCGTAGGTGAACTGCCCCAGGATCGCCAGGCCGGCGCTGGTGCCGCCGACGCCGCCGCCGCGCGCGTAGACGCTCTCGACCGCGGTCTCGACGCGGGTACCCTTGAAGTAGCTCACGTAATTGCACTGGTCGCCGCCGGCGAAGAAGACCACCTCGGCCTTGCGCACTGTGTCTTCCACCGCGGCCGTGTTGGAGTCCCGGGCGCTGGTGATGACCAGCGTCTCGACGGAGTCGACACCGTTCATGGCGTAGATATAGTCGTTGTAGCCGTTGGAGCCGGACGAGCGCAGGATCACGACGTCGATCTTGGTCGAGCAGGCCGTGCAGCCCCGGACCTGGTCGATCATCCACTGGATCGCCGCGTCCACGTCGGTGCTGCCGCCGCCCAGGTCGTGGGCCGGGCCCGCCAGGGAGACCACGATGTCGCCGGCGTTGCCGGTCAGGTAGCGGGTCACTTTCGCTTGAGCGGGAACGGCCAGGGTGAAGACCAGCAGGAGCAGGAACAGATTCGATTTCCTCATCACGCCCTCCTTGAATCGGTGAATCGGTTGAGATTGAAATGTCGGGACGTAATCCGCCCCTGCTCTTACCAGTGCTTCGTACCCGGGAAACGCGCCCTGCCGTAAGCTAGCCGGGCATGAGCCGCCTCCTCGCCCTCTGGCTGACGCTTCTGGCCTCCTTTTGGCTGACCCGGGCGTTGGCGTCGGCGCTGCTCTTCGGG
>JANOCF010000154.1:0-3616 GCA_031412055.1 Holophagales bacterium
GCCTCGTCGACACGGGCGGCGCGGCCGGGCCGCTCGGCGGTCCGAACCTCGCGGCCGGCCCCGCCCGCTCGATCGCCGTGGGCGGCCGTTGCGGCGTCTCGACCGCGGCAGCGGCCGTGGCCGTCAGCATCACCGTGGTCAACCCCGCCAGCTTCGGGAACCTGGCCTTCGCGCCCGCCGGATCGCCCAAGCCGGCCACGTCCACGATCAACTTCCGCGCCGCCCAGGTGCGCTCCAACAATGCCATCCTGCCGCTGGGGCAGGCGGCCGGCCTGACCGTGTTCTCCAACTCGTCGGGCGAGGCCCGCGTGATCATCGACGTGTTCGGGTACTTCGCGGACTCGGCGGTCCTGGCGACCACGGTCGCGCGCCCCGCGTTCAATCCGCCGCCCGGCAGCTACGCCGGCGAGCAGGCGGTCGACATCGTCACGAGCACCCCGGGCGCCACGGTCCGCTACACCACGGACGGCTCCACGCCGACTCCGACCCAGGGAACGGTCTACGCGGGGCCGCTCACGGTGACGTCCAGCACGACCCTCAAGGCCATCGCCTACAAGGCCGGCCTTTCCAACAGCCCCGTCACCCAGGGAACCTACGCGATTCAGCGGGAGGAGGTCCTGTTCGTGGCCTCGCTCTCGCCCCAGAGCGGCGCCGTGAGCCTGGGCTCGGGCCAGGCCACGCTCCTGCTCGCGGCCGACGAGCTGACCGCGGTCCTGCGCGAGTCCCACTCCAACCTGAGCTCGACCTTGACGTCCCATCACATCCACGCGCCGGACGGCCAGATCATCTTCGACCTGGACACCGCGGTTCCCGCGCCGGACGGCTCCCGCGTCTGGACGATCACGGCGTCGGGCATCTGGACGAGGCCGCAGATCCTGGCTGCCCTGCGGGCCGGGCAGTGCTACCTCAACCTGCACACGGCCAACTACCCGAGCGGAGAGATCAAGGGCTTCTTCCGAGAAGCCGACGGCAGCCAGGTCTTCACGCCGCCGCCTCCGCCGCCGCCCCTGCCGACGGCTCTGCCCACCGCGGCCGAAGCCTCCCGCTTCCTGGTCCAGGCCACCTATGGGCCTACGCCGGAGACGATCACCGCCCTCCAGACGCAGGGGCACGCGGCCTGGATCGAGAGCCAGCTCACCAGGCCGGTCGTGTCGCACCTCGCCTACCTCGACGCGCTGCCCGCGCCCGGGCCGGACGACGACCTTTATAGCTGGATCGGCCGTGAATCGATCTGGAAGCAGGCGATCCAGGGACCCGACCAGCTCCGGCAGCGCATGGCCTTCGCGCTCAGCGAGCTCTTCGTCGTCTCGTCCGAGGACGACGGCCTGAGCCATGCCGAGCCCATCCTGGCCTACATGGACCTCCTCAACCGCAACGCGTTCGGCAACTTCCGGACGCTCCTCCAGGAGGTGACTCTGTCGCCGTCCATGGGCGTCTACCTGGACATGCTGAGCAACGACAAGGAGGACCCGGAGACCGGCCAGAAGCCCAACGAGAACTACGCGCGGGAGATCCTGCAGCTCTTCTCCGTGGGCCTCTACCGCCTCCATCCGGACGGCACGCTCCAGCTCAGCGAGACCGGCCTGCCGATCGACACCTACGACCAGGAGACGATCAAGGGCTTCGCCCAGGTCTTCACCGGCTGGACCTTCGCCGGCCAGGACCACTCCGAGGACTGGCGCTTCTACTGGCCCGATTGGAACTGGCGCCAGCCCATGGAGGCGTGGAACGAGCACCACTCGACAGGCACCAAGCGCCTCTTGGACGGCGTGACGCTGCCCGCCGGCCAGGCGCCGCTGACCGACATCACGGCCGCGCTCGACAACATCTTCCAGCACCCCAACGTCGGGCCGTTCGTGTGCAAGCAGCTCATCCAGCGGTTCGTAACCAGCAACCCGAGCCCGGCCTACGTCTACCGCTGCGGCCAGGCCTTTGCCAACAACGGCCAGGGCGTGCGCGGAGACATGAAGGCGGTGCTGCGCAGCATCCTGCTCGACTGGGAGGCGCGCAGCAACGAAGCGTTGGCCCAGCCCGGTTTCGGCAAGATGCGCGAGCCGATCGTGCGCTTCGTGGCCATGCTGCGCGCTCTGAAAGCCCAGCCGCCCGCGGACGGCCGCTTCCGCTACTACTGGCTGTCGAGCGCCGAGTGGGGCCTGAACCAGAGCCCGCTGCAGGCGCCGACCGTGTTCAACTTCTTCGATCCGACCTACTCGCAGCCGGGTCCGATCGCGGAGGCCGGGCTCCTCTCGCCCGAGCTCCAGATCACCAATGAGACGTCGGTGTTCGGCACCTCGAACTTCATGCATCCCGTGATCTTCGAGGGCTACGCCAACGACGACGCCAACGTCACGCTCAACTACACGTACTTCACGGGCGCCGGCACCAACGCGGTGCTCCTGGACCGCGTGAACCTCCTGCTCTACGCGGGCCGCATGGCGCCGGAGACGCGGACGATCCTCCTGCAGGCGCTTTCCGATCCCGACTTCCCCGACGACCCGTTCGAGCGCGTGCAGACGCTGCTCTGGCTGGTGAGCCTCTCCCCCGAGTTCGTGGTTCAGCGATAGGAGCCTCCGATGAGCGAAAAGAAGAACAACAACGAGACTCTCAACCGCCGCCAGTTCATCCGGGGCTCGGTCTGCACCGCGGTGGGCATGACGTCGCTCTTCGCCACGGCTTTCGACATGCGGCGGATCGCCGCCGCCGCCCCGCTCGCCGGAGACTTCAAGGCGCTGGTGTGCGTCTTCCTCTACGGCGGCAACGACAGCGACAACATGATCGTTCCGCGCGGGACGGGCTACTCCGGCTACGCGTCGGCGCGCGGCGGCCTGGCGCTTCCCCAGGCCTCGCTCCTGCCCATCACGCCGATCGGCGGCGACGGCCGGCAGTGGGGTCTCCACCCGCGCATGACCGGTGCGCAGAGCCTGTTCACGCAGCAGAAGCTCGCGGTCGTGGGCAACGTCGGGCCCCTGCTCGCGCCGGTCACGCGCAACGAGTACCTGGCGGGCACGGCCACGCTGCCGCCGCAGCTCTTCTCGCACAGCGACCAGACCACGCACTGGCAGACCGGCATCCCCGATCAGCCGGCGCGCAACGGCTGGGGCGGGCGCACCGCGGATCTCATCAACTCGCTCAACAACAACGCGCAGGTCTCGATGTCGATCTCGCTCGCGGGCAACAACACGTTCCAGATCGGGAACGCCGTGACGCAGTACCAGGTCTCTCCCGGCGGCAGCATCGGTCTAGGTTGGTACTACGACGGCAACGAGTGGAACCACCCGCCGTCGACCGCCATCCGGAGCCTGATCGCGCGCAGCTATGGAAACCTTTTCCAGAAGGGCTACCGCGACGTGCTGCAGCGCGCCCTCGACCAGGACCGCCTGCTCTCGGCCGCCCTGGAGAGCGCTCCGCCGATCCAGACCGCCTTCCCGGAGACGGAGCTCGGAGACCAGCTCCGCATGATCGCCCGCCTCATCTCAGTGCGCGAAGCCCTCGGCCTGCGCCGGCAGATCTACTTCTGCGCGGCCGGCGGCTACGACACGCACGACGGCCAGATCGGGGACGCGCCCGCGCTGGGGCCGCACGCCGACCTGCTCGGCGAGCTGAGCGGCGCGCTCTC
>JANOCF010000155.1:0-7428 GCA_031412055.1 Holophagales bacterium
CTCGTCCCCTCGCGCTGCGCCTCGTCCGCGAAGGGGACGGCGCCGCGCGACGATGGGGAGAGGCTCCCCAACGTGGACCGGGCTCGTCCCCTCGCGCCGCGCCTCGTCCGCGAAGGGGACGGCGCCGCGCGACGATGGGGAGAGGCTCCCCAACGTGGACCGGGCTCGTCCCCTCGCGCCGCGCCTCGTCCGCGAAGGGGACGGCGCCGTGCGACGATGGGGAGCGGTTCCCCAACGCATGCGCCTAGAATCCTCTCCCATGACCGCTCTCCTGCGCTCGCGGCCGATCCTCGCCGTCCTCGCTCTCGTCGCCCTGCACATGGCGGTCTTCGACCGCGGGCTCGGCGGCGACGGCTGGGCCGGGTTCGCCCTGCTGGAGTCGCTCGCGGAGGACGGCGACGTCTGGCTGGAGGACGATCACCGGGGCATCGTCAACGGTCTGGTCCCCGGCCGGGACGGCCACCTGGTGAGCCAGTACCCGCCGGGCATCCTGCTCCTGGACGCCGCTCCCTTCTTTCTAGGGAGAGCGATCGGCGGAGAGGAAGAGAGCGCTCTTCCGCCCGTGGGACCCGTGCCGCGAAAGGTCTTCCTGAGCGCCGCCGCGATCGTGCTCGCCCGCAACGCCGCCACCCTGCTGGGCCTCGCCTGGATCGCCCTGGCCCTGCTCCGCCTGGGGTACGGAGAGCGGACGACGGCCGCCGCCGTGGCCCTGACCTTCTTCGGCGGTCCCATGATCTTCTACTCCCTGGTCGGGATGACCCACGCGCCGACCTTCGCGCTGGCGTCTCTCCTCCTGCTCCTCCTGGTCCGGCAGCGGGAGTCGGGGAGTTGGAGGCTCGCGCTGGCGGCAGGAGCCGTGGTGGGGCTGGGAGTGCTGGTGCGCTACAGCGTGGTGGCCCTGCTGCCGGCCGCGGTTCTGGCTGTCTCGGGCAAGAGATCAAGGCTGGCGCTCCTCGCCGGCTTCGGGCTTCCCCTGATGGCCCTGCCCTTCTGGTGGCGGGCGAGCTTCGGCGCGTGGGGCGCTCCGCCCTACGGCGGCGACTGGTCCTTCTCCCTGGCTTCTCCCTGGAACGTCCTCTTCCATCCGGTCCACGGCCTCTTCCTCTTTCATCCGGCGCTGCTCCTCGCGGCGGCGGGACTGGCCGTATCCCGAACGGGCTGGCGGACGGTTGGAGCGGTCTGGTTTTTCGGCGTCGCCTTCCTCCACGGCGGATGGTCCGAGTGGGCGAACACGGGCGGCTACGGACAGCGGTTCCTGATCGACGCGCTCCCCGTCCTCGGCCCGGGCTTCGCGGAGACCCTCGCCTGGCCGGCGCTGCGAACCCGCTGGACACTGCGCACCGCCCTGGCCGGCACGGTCCTCTTCGGGTATCTCCTCTTCTTCGCGGCGGTCAGCCGCCTGGCCGCGCCTCCGCGTCCCCTTCCCTGGCCCCAGACCCTGGGCGACTACGTCCCGCTGCTGCGCGAGCCTCCGGGACCGGCCCGCCTCCGCGACGGTCTGCGCGAGGCCTCCTTTCTCCTGCGCGCCCTGACATAGACTCTCCGGTCATGTCAGTACGTTTGGACAAGTGGCTCCAGGTAGCCCGCATGTACAAGACCCGGACGCAGGCCACCCACGCCTGCGACCTCGGCCGCGTCACCCTGAACGGCCAGAGCGCCAAGCCCCACCGGCATGTCTCCCTGGGCGACCGGGTGGAGCTCACCCAGGGGGACTGGCAGCGCGTGCTCATCGTTCAGGAGTTGAAGGACCGGCCCGTGGCCAAGGCCGAGGCCTCGAAGCTCTACGAGGACCTGAGCCCGCCGCGCCCGGCTCCCGATGCCCTGGCCCGGCTGATGCGCCGCGCCCCGGTCGTCCGCGACGCGGGCGCGGGCCGGCCGACCAAGAAAGAGCGCCGCGAGATCGACCGCTGGCTGGAAGGGGAAGCGCCCGCCGAGGCGCCCGACTGGAACGACGACGACCAGGATTGACCGAAGAGGACCGCGATACCATTTCTACAGAACTTCGTCAAACACCGGGTTTCCGGTACAATCCCTACATGAGCGACGACCGAAGCCCCACCCGGAACGAGCCGCGTCATCCCATTCGGGTCGTGTCGCGGCGCACCGGCCTCAAGCCCGACCTGATCCGGGCCTGGGAGCGGCGCTATGGAGCGGTCTCGCCCGGAAGGTCCGCGACCAGGCGCCGTTTCTACTCGGACTCCGAGATCGAGCGCCTGTCGCTCCTCTGCCGCGTGGTGCGCTGCGGACATGCCATCAGCCATGTGGCCCAGCTCCCCAGCGAGGAGCTGGAAGAGCTGGCTGCCCGCGACGCCTCGGCGCAGGCCCCCGTCCTGGGTCCCACCGGCCGCACCGAGGCGATCCTCACCTCCTGCCTGGCCGCCGTGCAGCGCCTCGACCCGCGCGACCTGACAGCCCAGATCCAGCGCGCCTCGGTGGAGCTGAGCGCGACCGAGCTGCTGGACGACCTCCTGGCGCCGCTGATGCAGCGCATCGGCGACCAGTGGAAGCAGGGCACGCTGCGTCCCTTCCAGGAGCACATGGCCTCGGCCGTGGTGCGCTCGTTCCTCGGCCTCTCCTTCGCCGAGGCCTCTCCGCTGGCGCCGGTGCTCGTCGCGGCCACGCCCGCCCGGCAGCGCCACGAGCTCGGCGCCATGCTGGCCACGGCCTCGGCCGCCGCGGAAGGCTGGCGCGTCGTCTATCTCGGACCCGACCTGCCCCCCGAGGAGATCGCCGCCGCGGCCCTCCACCAGGGAGCACGGGCCGTGGCGCTCAGCCTCGTCTACCCGCCCGACGACGCTCTCCTCCGCGACGATCTCCGACGTCTCCGGCACCTGCTGGACCCGCGCACCGACATGATCGTGGGCGGCCGTGCGGCCTCCGCGTACGCCGACATCCTGCAGGAGATCGGCGCCCTGCACCTGGACGACCTGCGCGAGCTGCGCCGGAAGCTGGAAGAGATCCGGATGGAGCCGCCCGCCGTTCCCCCGGCCCGCGAGAGCCTCCCCCTGCAACAGGCCTGAGTCGCGCTCTCCCAAAAATAAGGGTGGGTGCAGGGGATTCCCGCACCCTCCAAGAGGAGGTGGAGGCCAAAATAAAGCCAGTCATGGCCCTCCTGTCAAGTGAATGTCCATATTTTTTTCTCGCTATCCTTGACGCTTCATTGACGACGCTGCTAATCTCTGGCTGTGATGTCCAACTCAACCTCGACTACCTTGCGCCATCCCATCGGCGTCGTCGCCCGGCGGACGGGGCTGAAGCAGGACCTCATCCGGGCCTGGGAGCGGCGCTACGGCGCGGTGGCTCCCGGCCGCACCGACACGAGGCGGCGGTTCTACTCGGATGCGGACGTCGCCAGGCTTCAGCTCCTGAAGCGGGTGGTCGATACGGGCCGGGCCATCGGCCAGGTCGCGAACCTGTCCAGCGAGGAGTTGGAGAGCCTGCTCGCCGCCGAGCCCGGTCCGGCGATCACCCATCCTTCTGTTCCGGAGAGATCGGGAGCGAGCGGGAATGGCGACGTGGCCGACGTCTACCTGGATCTCTGTCTCGCCGCCGCGCGGCGGCTGGACGTGGCCGAACTGGAGCTGCATCTCCACCGCGCCTCGGTCGACCTCAGCCGGACCGGCCTGCTGGAGAGGCTCCTGGTACCGCTGCTGCACCGGATCGGCGACCTCTGGCATCAAGGGGAGCTGCGCCCGACGCACGAGCACCTGGCATCCGCGGTGGTGCGCTCGTTTCTCGGGGGTATGTACCACGCCTACGACACCCCGGCGACCGCGCCGCAGCTGCTCGCCACGACGCCGCCCCGCCAGCGTCACGAGCTCGGCGCCCTCATGGTGGCCGCGGTGGCAACCGGCGAGGGGTGGCGGGCGACCTACCTCGGCCCCGACCTGCCGCCGGAGGAGATCGCCGCCGCGGCCCGGGAGAAGGGGGTGAAGGTGGTCGCCCTCAGCCTGGTCTACCCTCCCGACGACCCTCGCCTGGGCGACGACCTCCGGCGGCTCCGCCGCCTGCTCCCCGCCTCCACCTCGCTGGTCGTCGGCGGCCGGGCCTCCCAGGCCTACGCCGGAATCCTGGACGAGATCGGTGCTGTCCGGGTTCACGATCTCCCCAGCCTGCGCTACGAGCTGGAGCGCCTGAGAGCCTGACTCGGGTACGTCACAGAGTTGTCACGAATTTCGTGACCCGGTTTGCGGCTTCGGCTACACTTCCCTCTCGGTTCCCGAGTCTTGTCGTACTTTTCCGGCCTCCGGCCAAGGATCGAGGGATGAGTACCGCCAACCCGCAACCCTGCTCGCGCTGCGAGGCGCTTCCCGGCAAGATCGAAGGCGCGGGGCGCCTGTTCCTCTGGTTCCCCCTGCGGCACACGCTGTCTCACGCGCTGCGCCTCCTGAACGGTCACCGGCAGAGCGCCGAGCTCCTCGGCGGCGAGGGTCTGATGGTGCGCATGGACGGCGGCGAGGCCGGCGCCCTGGCCCAGACTCTCACCGAGCGCCTGAGCTTCGAGGAGCAGGACGGGACCCGCGTCCTCTGGATTCCGGGCAGCCGGGAGCCCGGTCTCGACGACTTCCCCCGGGTGCTCTCCCTGCTCCGCTTCGTCGCCGCGAGCCGCTCCGGCTGGCTGGTCGGCATGCTGAGCGAGAACCGGCTCACCAGCCACTTCCAACCCATCGTGGCCGCCGCGGACACCTCCTCGCTGTTCGGCCACGAGGCGCTGATGCGGGGGATGGATGGGGATCGCATCGTCTCGCCGGCCAGCCTGCTGGCCGCGGCGCGCGCCGCGGACCTGCTGTTCCAGCTCGACCTGGCGGCGCGCCAGAGCGCCATCCGGGAGGCAGGGCGGCTCGGGCTGCCGGCGCGGATCTTCATCAACTTCGCACCCAACGCCATCTACGATCCGGCCTACTGCCTCCGTTCCACGGTGGCCATGGTGCGGGAGACCGGCATCGCCGCCGACCGGATCGTCTTCGAGGTCACGGAGTCCGAGCAGGTCCGGGACCTCCCGCATCTGGAGGGGATTCTCGCGATCTACCGCAAGGCGGAGTTCCAGATCGCTCTGGACGACCTGGGAGCGGGCTACTCTTCGCTCAACCTGATCCACCGGCTGCGGCCCGACATCGTCAAGCTGGACATGGACCTGAGCCGGGGCGTGGACCAGGACTCCTACCAGGCGGCCATCGCGGGGAAGCTGCTGGAGCGGGCGCGCCAGCTGGGCATCCGGACGGTGGCCGAAGGGGTGGAGACGCAGGGCGAGCTCGACTGGCTCAGGGACAAGGGAGCGGACTACGTGCAGGGGTACCTGATAGCCCCTCCGTCGGCCGACCCGCTAATCCCCTAGGAACTCTCCGATCGGCCGCAGCGGCTCGCTGTGGTCGAAGAAGATCTTGAGCACCACCATGATCGGCACGGCGAGCAGGGCGCCGGTGATTCCCCAGAGCCAGCCCCAGAAAGTAAGACCGAGGAAGATCACCACCGGGTTGAGCGTCAGGCGATGCCCGAGGACCAGCGGCGTCACCACGTAGCTCTCCAGGATGTTGAGACCGACGAAAGAGAGCGGCACGATCATCGCCTGGGTGTTGCTGTCGAAGGTGAGGAACCCCACCATGGCCAGGATCCCGATCATGATGATCGCTCCCAGGTAGGGGATGTAGTTGGTCACCGTCGCCAGCACCCCCCAGAGCAGCGGGTTGGGCACGCCCAGGAAGGTCAGGATCCCCCACACCGCCAGCCCCAGCGCCACGTTGATGATGGTGATGGTCACCAGGTAGGCGGAGATGTCGGTCTCGATCTGGCGGGCGATCTCCACCGCCCGCTTCTTGTCCGAGAGGCTGGGCAGCACCCGGATCAGCTTGCGCAGGAAGAGGTCGCCCGAAGCCAGGAGGAAGAAGAGCAGAATGATCATGACCATGCCGCCGGCGACGATCTCGGTGGCCTGGCTGAACATGCGCTCGCCCAGGCTCTCGGTCTGCACCTCGACGCGCTGGGGCTGCCCGCCGCCGCCGACGTCGGTGATCTGCTCCACCTGCTGGGTGGCCTGGCTCATGGTCTGGACGGGCTTCTTGAACTCGCGCAGCTTGCGCTCCAGCTTGCGCATGGTCGCGGGCGCCTTCTCCGCCCATTCGTAGGCGGGCCCGGACAGCTCGTAGACGCCCCAGGAGACTCCTCCCAGCAGCCCGAAGATCACCAGGGCGGCTCCCAGGGCGTTGGGGATGCGCAGCAGCTTGTTCAGGACCCGCACTACCGGGCTGAGCAGGAAGTTGAGCAGCATCGCCAGGACGATGGGCAGGAAAAAGGTGCGGCCGAAGTAGAGCGTGTAGAAGGCGGCCAGAATCAGCAGCCCGGTCAGGGCCAGGGACCGGATGCCGAACGGCCCCTGCATGGCGTCGCCGAGCTTCTGGAGGTTCGGGCGCGGCCGCTCGTCGTCTTCAGGTTCCTGTCGGAGAGCTTCGATCATGGTCCATCCTACAAGAGTGGCGAGATCAGGCGCGCCGTACCAGTCCCATCACCAGGGAGATCACGAAGACGGCGAGAAACAGAACGAACAGAATCTTGGCGATCCCCGCCGCGCCTGTAGCGATTCCGCCGAAACCCAGCACGGCGGCGATCAGGGCGACGATCAGGAAGATGAGGGCCCACCTCAGCATGTCGTTCCTCCTTGCACCGGGGGGTGCGGTTCGGGACATCGGCCAGGAACGAGAGCAAGCCCTATGCCAGGGGATCAGCTGAACAGGAGGAGCTGCACCATACGGCCGTGCACGAGGTTCGACGCGGTGACGCCCAGGAGACGGACAGGCCGGTTCGCCGCCTCGGTCTTGCGCAGCAGGTCGCAGGCGCAGGCGGCGATCGTGGCGGCGTCGTGGACCGGCAGCGGAAAGGTGCGGGAGCGCGTGAGGGTCGTGAAGTCCGAGTAGCGCGTCTTGAGCGTGATCGTGCAGGCGGCCAGCCCGCGGCGGAAAAGGCCGTCGGCCACCTCCTCCGCCATCTTGCCGAGCTGCTCCTCCATCTCCTCCGGGCGGCGCAGGTCCACGGCGTAGGTGCTCTCGGTGCCCAGGCTCTTGCGCTCGGAGTGGGTCTCCACCGGGCGGTCGTCGATCCCGCGGGCGTACTCGTAGAGGATCCGGCCGTGCTTGCCGAAGCGGTCCACGAGATCGTCCAGCTCGGCTCCGCGCAGCTCCGCCACGGTCTGCACTCCCATGTCGGCCAGCGACTTCTCCGTGGCCGGTCCCACCCCGTGCAGGCGGCGCACCGGCAGCGGATCGAGGAATGCCTGCACCTTGGCGGGCCGCACCACGGTGAGGCCGTCCGGCTTCTGGAAGTCCGAGGCGATCTTGGCGATCAGCCGGTTGGGACCGACCCCGACGCTGACCGTGAGCCCCCGTTCCTCCCGCACGCGCCGGCGGATCTCCCGGGCCACCGCCGTGGGGGGGGGGG
>JANOCF010000156.1:0-2632 GCA_031412055.1 Holophagales bacterium
AACGAGCTGGAAGCCGCCGTTCACGACCGAGTACATGCCGGTCAGGTAGAAGGCGGAGCTGAAGATGTGGGTGTCTTCGATCTTGTAGGCGGTCGGATCCGGGCCGAACTTGGACTGGTTCCAGGTGGTCGGCTGCGGACGGGTAGGACCGGCGTTGCGGCCGATCTTCACCTTGTCGCTGTTCAGCGCGAAGGCCGTCGCCGAGTTGCTCGGCGTGATCTGGGCGTTTAACTTCAGGTTGGCCGTCTGGAGCTCGCTGTAGTCGGAGACGTTCGAGATGGTCAGGAGGTCGATCTCCTGCATGCCATACGAACCCCAGATCCACAGGCGGTCACGGACGATCGGGCCGCCGAGTTCGGCGCCGTAGTCCAGCACCGACACGATCTGGTTGCCCTGGGCGAAGGCCGCCTGGTTCTCGTTCGGAACCGTGCCGGGGATGTCCCGGCCCAGCTTGACGCTGCCCGCATCCAGGTCGGACTGCCAGTCCTGGTCCGCGGTCAGGTAGCGGGCGGAGCCGCGCCACTCGTTGGTGCCACGCTTGGTGACGATGTTCAGCGTGACGCCGGGGGTGGCGTTGGTGGTGTCGGAACCACCGGTCGTGACCTGCATCTCTTCGAACGAGTCGAAGTCGAAGTAGGCCGGGGTGGAGCCGAGGGCCGCCATGTCGGTGATGACCACGCCGTCCACCGCCCACACCGCCTGGTCGCCGCCGGCACCGGGGCCGACGAACGACGACTGCTGGCCGCTCTCGTTACCGCCCACGTTGACGCGGTCGGTGAGAACGCCGGGGGTCGTCTGCAGAATGGCCCAGGGGTCGCGGGCCGTCGGGATCTTCTCGAGCTCCGTCTGGCTGACGGTCGCGCCGGTGGAAATCCGGCGCTCGTCGAGCAGCGGGGACTCGGCCGTGACCGTGATCACGTCCTCGACCGCCGCGTTCATCGTGATCTCGATCTCCGTGCTACGGCCGACGTTGATCGAGATGCTCGGATACTCGACGCTCGAGAAGCCCTCCAGCTGGGCGTCCAGCCGGTAGGCACCGGGCGACAGAGTCGGGAAGCGGAAGCGTCCCTGAGCGTCGGTAACCTGCACAATGGGTGCGCCCTGACCGCTCGAGGTCACGGTCACACCAGGAAGCGGCGCACCCTGGTCATCGACGACGGTGCCATACAGCGAGCCGCTCTGAAGCTGGGCAAAGGCCGGAGCCCCCACCAGCAGCAGCAGCATCGCGGCGACGGCAACCGCGCGTCCCCAAAGATTGATGCTCTTCATATCAGTTGAACCTCCCATACGTGGTTGGGTGAGCCCTGCGCCGCATGCGCCAGGCCCTGAACTAACGAAAGAAATGGCTTCGATCACTCTATCCAGGCAACACCTCCTTCCCAGTTCCTCAAAAGGAATGGTTGAAACTTCGGGTCGTGGAACTCTAACTAACATCGCGAGCCCGGGTCAAGCAAGCAGGGTGCCACGAAGGGCCGTGCACCGCCGCAACCCGTAACTCATTGATAATGGGAAAGTTAATGATCTTTCAGGAAATCAGCAAAGACGCTCCGGAGCCGTCTGAATCCAGTGCCTTGAACGGGATCGATCCAAAAATCCGTACCGCCGCCGGATCCGACGCCTTCTCGCGTTTTCGCGACGCCCGCCGACTCGTTCCCTGCTATAGTTGAATGTCCCATGATTCACCGGACACGCCGTCATTTCGTCCTGCCGGTCTTCTTCCTCCTGGGGACAGGCTGCCTCTCTTACCAGAACTTCGATTCCACCGGCCACCTGCGCCAGCAGTACTCGCAGCGGGTCGGCGCCCAGGCCGCCGCCAGCATCGAGGTCCCCTTCGAGATCACGCCCGCGCTGCGCACCTCGCTGGAGCAGCGGATTCGCCAGGCTCCCTCGGAGCGAAGCAAGATCAACGAGGTCCTCCGCTTCATCTTCGAGGATCTCGACCTGGCCTACTCCCTGGCCCCGACCCGCAACGCGGTGGCGGCCTTCGAGACGCAGAAGGGCAACTGCCTGTCGTTCGTGAACCTTTTCGTCGGCATCGCCCGCGAGCAGGGACTCAACCCCTTCTATGTCGAGGTCACCGACTACCAGAAGTGGAACCACCGCGAGGGCATGGTGGTCAGCCAGGGGCACATCGTCGCCGGCATGTACCTCGAAGGGGAGCTCAAGCCCTACGACTTCCTCCCCTACCGCCCCAAGTCCTACCGCGCGTTCAAGCCGATCGACGACCTCACCGCCGCCGCCCACTTCTATAACAACCTCGGCGCCGAGGCGCTGATGGCGGGCGACCTGCCAACCGCGCTCCGGCATCTGGAGGTCGCCACCAGCATCGCGCCGCAGTTCGACAAGGGGCTCAACAACATGGGCGTCGCCCTGGCGCGCGGCGGCCAGTCCGACAAGGCCCTGGAGTGGTACCAGAAGGGACTGGCGCTCGATCCCGAGAACCCCATGATCCTGACCAACCTGACGCGGCTCTACCAGCAGACGGGCCGCGCCAAGGAGGCCAACGAGCTGCTCAGCCGCCTGGAGGCGAGCAACGAGGCGAATCCGTTCTTCTTCGTCTACCAGGGGGAGATGGCCCTCAGCCGCGGGGAGCACGAAAAGGCAGTCGCCTACATGGTCCGCGCCCTGCGCC
>JANOCF010000157.1:0-2077 GCA_031412055.1 Holophagales bacterium
TCCAGGCGCCGCAGCCGCGCGCAATGGAGAAGGTACTCCTCGCCCGTCAGGTGCGGGATGGGCCGGTAGTCCTGGGGGAGGTAGCCGATCCGGCGCCGGATGGCTCCCCGGAGCGGCGCCTGTGCGGCGTCGAGCCCGTCGTACACCCGCCGTCCCGCGCTGGGTTCCAGGGCCAGCACCAGGATCGAGAGAAAGGTCGTCTTGCCGGCCCCGTTGGGGCCGAGCAGGCCGAACATCCCCTGGTCGAGAGCGAGACTCACTCCCCGGAGGGCTTCGGTACCGTCGGCGTAGGTCTTCGCCAGACCTTGGAGCTCGATCATGATGGGTTCTTGTCGCTGTTACAGTGTACTACACACGCAACACGGTGTACGAGCCTGCGGGTGGGAGCGTCCAGGGAGGGGAAGGGACAAACGGGGGTATGGGTGGTGTAGGGGCGCGGTACCCGCGGGTTGAGCCTCTGCACCCGGCGGTCGAGACACCACACCGGCTGGTGCAGCGCCTCCACCGCCGGGTGCAGGGTCTCGACCCGCAGGTACGGCGTCTTTACCCGCGGGTGGAGCGGGTCGATTTGCGCATGAGGAGCTCTACGCCATCTCGTCGGCGCTCGGCCCGTAGATCGAGGGCACGGGCACGTCCTGGAGGCGCAGGTAGACCGCGAGCTGGCCGCGATGGTGGATGACGTGGTTGATCACCCACGTACGCACCACCGCCACCCGGGGGAGGGTGAAGAGCGTCTCGCCGGCGCTCTTGAGCGTCCAGGGCACCATATAGTCCTGGTCCGAGCCCGCGAGAGCTTCACGGGCGCTCTTCACGTTCTCGTCGAAGACCTGGAGATTGGCCGCGGTCGAGCTGTAGTCGGGCAAGGCGTAGACCGGGCCGTCCGGAGGGTTCATGTCCAGCTCGGTCTCCTTCATGGTAATGAGCCCCCACATGGGGAGCTGTGCCAGGTGGGCGCCGAGCTGGCCCAGGCTCATGGACCTGGGATGCGGCTTCCAGTCCGCGTGCTGCTCCGGGATCCGCTCCAGGAGCTTGCGGGTGATTGCCATCTCATAATCGAACTCGGGAACCATCGAATCCTTGATCGCCATCGTGCACGACCTCCTTGAGAAGGGGTAGCGTCCGCCGGGAACCGGCGCACGGGCGGTGATTCTAGAACGCGGACGTGTCAGCCGTGCGACCGCGCGGCGTCGACGGACGGGCGGCCGGCTCCGTGCGCGAGGAAGAACAGGCCGCCGAAGAGCATCACCAGGGCGGGGAACATCCCCTCGAAGGTGTCGCTCCGGTGGGCGATCAGCAGCGCCGCGATGAAGTTGAGGACGAGGAGCGCCGACGCCCAGCGCGTGAAGGCGCCCGCGATCAGCAGAAGTCCGCAGACGAGCTGCACCCAGGCCGAGAGGACGGCCCCAGGCATCGGCCATGGGAAGCCGTTCGCCTCCAGGAACCCGGCGAACTCCTCCATCCGCTCCCACGAGAAGATGTTGTCCTGAGCCCCCCAGACCAGGCGGGCGCCGAGGAGGACGCGGAGCAGGAAGACCGTGAGCTCCTTCCTTCTCTCAAAAGACGCGAAGAGCCGGTTCATCGTCCGTCTCTTCTACCACACCGGCTGTCAGCTCGGCGCGGGCTTGCCCATGTCCGAGAAGAACTTGCCGAGAGCCGCGAGCACCATCCGCTCGATCTCGGCCTGGCTCGGACCCTGGGACGCGGCCGGAGGCTCCTCTACCGGGATAGCGGGCTGCCTCTCCTCCTTGGCGGGATGCAGCTGCTCGAGCAGCCGCTGAAGGCGCCAGGCCTCGCCGCTCTCTTCCTCCCGCTGGGGGTAGGCCGCGTGGAAGAACCGCGCAGGCGGAAACCCGATCACTTCACAGATGTCCAGGATGTGCTTGATCTTGAGCTCGATACCGCCGCTGAAGAGCCGGCTCAGGCTGCCACTGCTGAGACCCAGCTTCCGCTCGACCTCTCTCTGGGTGATATTGGAGAACTTGACTGCGGCGGACAGCAAGTTGGTGAGTCGCAGAACCTCGTCTTCATTCATAGTGCTCGGTAGAGTACTTCATTCCCTATTGGCATGCCAGATCCC
>JANOCF010000158.1:0-2944 GCA_031412055.1 Holophagales bacterium
GAGCTGCAGAAGAGCAAGCGGGAGCTTGCCGATGCCATCATCCAGGCCGACCAGAGCCTGCTGGCCGCGCTCAGCCGCGAGGACCTGGAGCTGCTTCTTTCGTAGCGGGCCGGATCGTCTGCCCCTTGGTGGGCTCGCCCCGCCTCACGTCCTTCCCGTCCGCCCCGGCCGTGACATAGTCGAGGAACTGGGCCGGCAGTCCCTCGCCGCCCGCGAAGACCCCGGTGGTCTGCAGGTGGTAGTGCAGGTGGGGCTCGCTGGTGTTGCCGCTGTTGCCGCACACGCCGAGCCGGTCGCCCGGCTTGACCGCATCGCCCGGCTTGACCGCGACGCTGCCCTTGCGCAGGTGGGCCAGGAAGGAAAACTCGCCGTTGCCGTGGTCGATCAACACGTGGTTGCCCAGCGGATTCTTCGGGTCCATGACACCGGGCTTGTTGTCGTCGAGCCCGTCGACCACAACCGCCACCGTGCCCGCGCCCGGAGCGAGGATGGGCAGGCCGAAGCAGTAAAACTGCTCGTTGGCGCTGCCATCGCCCGTGTGGCTCTTGCCGTCCTTTATGATCAGGAAGTCATAGGCGAAGCGCTGGTCCAGGGAGCCGACGTGGTAGTTCTCCTCGGGCGTACGCCCGCCCCAGAAGACATACCACTCGCCCTCGAAGGGCAGACGGAGCGGCGTCTTCGTCTGATACTCCAAGTGCTTGCTGGGCGCCGGCTGCTCGGCAGGTCGGATGAAGAAGCCCGCCACATTGCCGGCAGCATCGAGCGCGAACTGCACGATGATCGGCATGGGCGCCTTGCTCATCCTGACCGTGCGGAGGTAGACCTGGTAGGTCTGCACTGGGCTGATCTGTTCGGAGAGGATCTCCGTCTCGCTGCCGAGCTGAGCCTCCACCTGCTCCCGGAAGGTCTTGAGCTTGTCGGCCGGGAGGGCCTGCTTCATCTCGGGCGAGAACCGCTCCCAGAGCTTCCCCGACTCTCCCGCGTAGAACCAGGCCGTGTACTGGCGTCCCAACTCCTGGGGATCGATACCTTTTTCCGGGGGAGCAGCGGCGGCCAGAAGGGTTGCGAACAGGGCGGTCAGCAGTCCTGAAATCATGGTCTAAAGTATACGCCGGGGTCTTCAGGTGCGTGGCGGGTCTCTCCTCTATCAACGTATCTAAAAAGTGGCGGCCCGAAACCAGTAGCAGCACCCTAGCCGTGAGCCCCAGGCCGACTCACGTTCAAGATAAAACCACGAGCCCGCTGGAGTTTCCGGCGGGTTTGTTTTTCTATGTCTCAATCCGTTTACGGCAGGTCCCTGTCCTCGTCCGTCCAGTACTCGCGAACTCTCCCCCGAGACACGATCCAAAGCTTTCGATCGATGTCTCGCCCGTTCAGAGCTTCCAAGAGAGTTCCCACCGCCTCATTCAGGTCCTGCCGACTCACCGGCTCAGGCAAACGGAGAATTGCAATCCCCGGGTACCTTGATGGTGGATAGTTCAGGATATGACCAAAGTCCAGATCCAGAGTGACGAGGCAGCGTCCCTCAGCTCGGCAAACCTCAATCAGAACAGGATCTTCCTTTCCGCAGAGCCCCTGCTCGCGGACAAGGCACACATCGTGACCGGCGTCCCGAAAGATAGTTGCGAGTTCTGGTCCAAGGTTTTCGTCCAGCTTGAACTTCAACTCGCTGCCTCGACTGGAACGTCGAAATACCGGCCGCGCGCCGTCTCGGCTCCATAGAGGAGACAAGCCCGGATGTCGTCCTCGGTCAGGTGCGGGTAATCCTGGAGAATCTCCTTCTCGGAGGAGCCCGTTGCGAGCAGGTCCAGAATCAACGAGACCCAGATCCGCGTGCCCCGGATGCACGGCTTACCGAAGCAGACATTCGGGTTGATGGAAATCCGAGACAAAAGTGCCTGCCTGTCCATCGCCTCAGAGTTTAACAGAGGGACCACCCGAGCCATTGCTTTCCTCCCTCCTGAATGTGCCATTCAGTTGCCGGACTAGAGCACAAAGCTCGGCGAGGCGCAACAGCCTCGGCTGCTCGATCTACGTCTCAATCCGCCGGAACTCGGTTCCCGAGAAGAGCGCTCGGTGCGCTTTGCCGTTGAAGACATTCTCGAAGCGGATACGGTCGGGAGAGTGCTCTTCCTCTCCGAGACGGAACAGACCGGGGCCGAGCGGCACGAGAGGTGTGCCGCCGAGCCAGAGCCGGCCCTTGCTCAGGACCACGCGCGCGCTCCCCTGCCACGGGTCCTCGTTGCGGTAGTGGCCCGCGTAGGCCTTCCACTCGGCCGGCGTCTCGAAGATGCGCGGCCCTTTGTAGCGCTCGCCCGGATACCAGTCCGCGCCATGGCTCACCTCGACCACCGCGTCTCCCTCGCGTCCAAAGATCAGCGGGAAGAGAGCGAAGGAGTCGTCCGACACCAGGAAGGCGTCAGGCCCGAGCCGCTCGAGAGCGATGCGCTCACCGTTGCGGACGAGCTCCAGCCGCTCCCCTGCTTGGACCAGCACGAGCTTGCGGCCGTCGGGGCCGGTGTACGTCCCGGCATAGTCCGCCGCGTTGGGCGCCTTGTAGGGATCGTCAACCGCCGGAGGGGCAGGGATCGCCCGCGTCTCCCGAGCCGCGCGGAGCGCCGCCAGGGCATAGACGGCCACCGCGTTCGGCCGGTAGCCCGAGAGCGACGCGTTGACCGAAGCGAAGGCTCCGATCCCGGCGTCGAGATCCACGTGCATGGCCGAGCTGAAGGAGACCATCCCGCCCGTGTGCCGCAGCACCGTGCGCCCCTCCACCGGCTGCGCCGCGATGCCATAGCCGTAACCCGCCCCCTCGCCGAAGCCGGGTGACGGAATCGCGGGCTTGATGAAGCGAGCGAAGCTCTCCTCCGAGACCACCGCACCGTTCAGGCCGCGTCCGCGGTTGAGGAGCATCGCCATGTAGAGAGCCATGTCGTGAGGCGTC
>JANOCF010000159.1:0-3955 GCA_031412055.1 Holophagales bacterium
AGCGTTCCAGCAGCGCCGGCGCCGTTGTGATGCTGGCCGTGCCGGTCACACGCAACGTCTCGGCGACCCCGGGGATCAGGAACAGGAGCGCGACCCTGGGATCGGTCAGGATGTTGCGCAGACTGTCGATCCGGTTGTTTCCCCTCCGCTCCGGCAGGAGAAGGGTCTTCTCGTCCTGAACCGCGACAAAGCCGGGAGGATCGCCGCGAGGCGACGTATCGAGCCCGCCAGGCCCGCTCGTCGCGAGGATCGCGAACGGCGAGGCCTCGATCATTGCCCGGTAGTGTGGATGGACAAACGAAACCTCCTTCTGGATGGAGGCTTCGCCGACTGGGCCGTAAAGCTCTTCGAGCTGCCCGGGCGTCGTGATCAGGTGCGGGTCCGCGGGATCAGCCATGGAGGAACCGGAGTTTAGCCCTGCCCATACAGGCAGTCAAATCTCCGCCCGGGATATATTCAGGAGTTGAAGGCGAAGCACGGCCAACTCGAGAACGAATAAGAACAATAGGCATGCGAGGTGACCATGGACGTGGACAAGGCGATTGAGACGCAGATCAAGAACCTCCAGACGAGGGCCGGAAAGTCGTTGGACGAGCTCTTCAGCCTGATCAGGCAGAGCGGCCTCAAGAAACACGGCGAGATCCGCGCCATGCTCAAGAGCAGCCTGGACATGGGCCATGGGGACGCCAACACCCTCGCGCACACCTACCTGAAAGCCGCCGAAGGAACCCTCGCGGCCCCGGCTGGCGATACCAGCGCCTCCCCTGCCTCCGGAGACGTCCTGGATGAGATCTACGCGGGCGCCAAGGCCGGCCTGCGGCCGATCCACGACCGGCTTATGACCGCCATCGATTCTTTCGGACCGTTCGAAACCGCTCCCAAGAAGGGCTATGTCAGCCTGCGGCGCAAGAAGCAGTTTGCCACGATCGGCCCGGCCACGAAGACGCGCGTCGAGATCGGACTGAACATGAAGGGCGCCGAGGCCACGCCGCGCCTTCTGACTGTTCCGCCAGGAGGCATGTGCCAGTACAAGGTGAACGTCACGGACGCCGCCGAGGTCGATCCGGAGCTCATCGCCTGGATCCGGCAGGCCTACGAGGCAGCAGGATAGCGGCTCGGATGCCCGGAGCCCCCTGAACAGAGAATCCTGCGGATCTGAAACGCAAAAGATTACCTCCGATCTATTTCAGATTTATTCCCGGCGGCTTGGACGGCTCTGAGATTCTCGAAAAACCCCGACGGGGCCCGCTACCACTCTTCGCAAGGTCGCCATGATCATTGATTCCTTTCTGGCTATATGCTATATTCTGATTCTTGCCGATCGGCTGTGACACAGTCTTCCCCACACTGATGAGCCGATCGTGGCGATCGTAGGTGCTACCGACCTGCTTTGCAGACTACCTGCTCTCCAGCAGTTCACCAGGAAAGCACACCAGAGAAAGGAAACTCTCGATGACCTCACCCTTTGTTTCTATTGCCTCCCGTATCGCGAAGCTGGCAGCCGGAAGCCAGATAGTCGTCATCGCACTCCTTGCGCTTGCAGGCTTGGGCATGACGGAGACCCATGCGTCGGCTCAGGCCTGGAGCCTCACCACGGCACAGCGCAAGGCGTACCTCAACTACTATGCGCCGCTCATCCTGAAGCGCGGCGATGAGAACAACGACAAGCAGGGGCGCGACTGGCTCACCAACTACGACTTCGACCAGGATGGAAACTTCTCCAACAATCGAGTCAACTGGCGCACCATCAATCAATATGTTGCGGCATCCGCCTACGGTCCAAGCGCCTTCGACCGCTGGCGCATTCGCCCTACGCTGTACAGCGCTCTTATCGAACACATGGAGGGCAGCAGCAAGTCGCTGGTGCTGCTGTACCACGTCTACAACGCGGCCGACAAGGATGGCAGCGAGATCCATGACTGGGAACGGATAGAAATCGTGGTGCGCGGCATTACGGGCACGCCGGGCGGCAGTGGTGAAGTCGTCAACCACGCAACCGTCACGCTCCACAAGGAGCACCATATCCGCCGCTACTACGACACGGACCTGAACTTCATGCAGACGGCAACCGGAAAGCACGCCATGATCTGGCAGGCCGACGAAAGCAACTGGGATATTACCGATCCCAAGGCACCCCATGGGCACGAGCTGCACTTCGTCAAGAACCCGTACAGCTGGGTTGCGGGCCAGGTCTCGTCCTCCGCGAGCGCCATGGTGAACATCAGCAGCAAGGACGATAAGAGGCGCGTGCATTACGTGTTCGTGCCGGAAGGCTCTTCGTCGGCCGTAAGCACCTGGAACGCCCGGCCCTTGACGTACGCCACCGCCAGCACCCAGGCCAGCCGCGTCGACAATGGCAACACGGTGAGCTGGCCCCAGGTGAAACGCATCACGTATGAGATCCAGGACCTTGCCGACATCGTCCCGACCCACTGGCAGTACAACTCCTGGCAGACCCATTGGTTGTCGAGCGACCTGGAAGACATTCTGCTGGAGAGCCCGGTCCTCAACGAGGCGGGGCAACTCGAGGTCAGCGCAGGCCTGCAACGGTTCTACACGCAGTCTCGCGACAGCGGGCAGTCGGACTTGACCGATGGCCGGGAGGGCATTCTCGACAAGAACTGGTTCTACGGCGCCTATTCGGCCGAGCTCGACCCGGAATATCCGTCCAACACGGATGACTTCAAGGGGTACGAGGGACTTGGCCTTGACAGTTATGGCTTGACCCGTGGCGCCGCGAGCGGCGACTACAACTCACACAGTACCTACTGGTGGCAGCACGACTACTTCGTCCATTCGGGCGCCATTGTCGACGCCGACACTCAGGAAGCGGGAAACTGGCTGACGGGCGCGTGGTACACCGCGGCCAACGGCGGGTTTGACGGACGCTGGGTACAGCTCTTCGAAGACCGGCCCGGCTACGAGTCGGGCGCCCCCTGACGGTTTGCCGGTGTCCCCTGGTGTCCCCCCCGAGAACGCGGGGGGCACCGGCCTGTCACCTGATCAGCGCAAGCAGCCCTCAAATCGCGAGCAGACCCTGGTGCTCTTCTCTAAACGCATGGCACCTATTGGGCTCCACCTTCTCCTGGTGGTCAGGTAGAATCAGCGAATGAAAGAGCCGATCCAGGATCCGGCGGTGATGTCGCGGATGAAGATGGCCTTCGACCTGTACGAGACGGCCGAAGCGATCATGCGGCAGAACCTCCGCCGACGTTTCCCCAATGCATCGGAGGCTGAGATCGAGCGCCGGATCGTGAGCTGGCTACACCACCGGCCAGGCGCCGAGCATGGCGACGGTATAGGCCGGCCTTCCCGCAGGTTCGAGAAAGCCGAGTGACGCGCCCTTGCGACCCTGCCGCGATCCTCAGCAGCGTCCGCAGTCGTGGCCGAGCAAGACGAAGAAGTCGAACGATCGCTGTCGCAGTTCTGTCTGTTGAATCCCCGAAGCCGGGTGCCTCGGGGATTTCAACTCCTCTCCTTGTTTCACTCCCTTTGGGAAATCTAGTTACAGGTCAGACGATTGCTAGCATTGAGGTTCCCAGATGCAGGGACCACTGAGCAGCAACTTGCTGAGTAGCTGCCATCTTCGCTTCCGTTAATTCCGTAGCACCATGAGAGGCCGGACGGAGGGTCCTGCGCCGCGCCGATACAGACGCGCGAGCCCCGTGGGGCGTTGAACGAGAATGCCTTTTGGCCCCCGGAGGAAACTACGAAATACTGGCTCTGGTTTGGGGAAACGCCACCGCGAGTCTTATCGAAAAACCGGACTCGAAGGAATGATTTCTATCATTCATTGTCAGGACGAATCCGCTCCAAGGGTAGCTGATGCCTTCTCGCTCCAGCTCACGCCTTGCAACAGTAGGTGCGGCTTCTCTCAAGGCGCTGGCAGCTAGAAGCTGACATTGAATCCTGCTATCGCGAATTACGTGGGCGGGGTGTCTTACTAAGGGACAGG
>JANOCF010000160.1:0-2290 GCA_031412055.1 Holophagales bacterium
CGAGCTCCATCGAATCGAGCAGCTGGGCGCGCATGAGCCGCGGGTCGACCGTCTGGGTCAGCTCGAGGATGCGATCGGCCAGGGTCGACTTGCCGTGGTCGATGTGGGCAATGATCGAGAAGTTGCGGATGCGCTCGTGCGGTTGCATAGGGATCGATATCCTGACGCGAAAGGACGGTGAATTGTAGAGGGCCTCTCCTGTAAACGGTTTGAAGGCACTCTTTGTTCCAACAAAAAAAGTGCCCGCCCTTCACCCCCGAAGGGATGCGGGCGGGCGGAGGGAAGCGGATTTCTTGCTTCTTATGCCGTCTCGGGACAGGTTCCGTCGGCCGTCTCTTCCTCTTCCACCGGCTGGGCCGGCTGAGGAACCGCCGGCCGGTTGCGGAAGATCGTGATCAGGGCCACGCCCGTGAGGATCACCGCCGCCGCGCCCATCATCCCGCCGGTCAGCGGCTCGCTCGCGAGCGCCCAGCCCAGGAACACCGCCACCACAGGGTTGACGTAAGCATACGTCGAGACCAGGGCCGGCGAGGCCACCCGCAGCAGCCAGACGTAGGCCGTGAAGCCCGCCAGCGAGCCGAAGATCACCAGGTAGCCCATGGCGAGCAGCGAGCGCGTCGAAACCGCGGCCAGATCGAGGCGCGAGGCCTCGCCCGTGAGCAGGCCCAGCACCAGCAGCATGGAGCCGCCCGCCAGCATCTCCAGGCCGGTCGCCATCAGGGGCGACTCCGGGAGCTGGACGTAGCGGGAGCGCAGCGAACCCCAGGCCCAGCTCACGCAGGCCAGCAGCAGCACGACCGCCCCGACGGGATCGATACCGCCGCTGCCAGCACCGCCGCTGGGCCGCACCAGCAGGATGAGCCCGGCGAACCCGAGCGCCATGCCCGCCACGACTCCCACGGTCGGCCGGGTGCCGCCGCGCCGCAGCCACTCGAACAGCACCATCCAGATCGGCACGGTCGAGACCAGCAGCGCCGCCAGCCCGGAGTCGACCCGCTGCTCCGCCCAGACCACGCCGCCGTTGCCGCCGAGCAGCAGCAGGCCGCCGATGAGCGCCGCCGATGTCCAGTTCACCCGCGACGGACGCGGAGCGCCCCGCCAGCGCGACCAGGCGTAGAGCATGGCGCCCGAGATCAGGAAGCGAACCCCCGCCATGCCGAACGGCGGCAGCGTCTCGATGGCGAAGCGGATGGCGAGATAGGTCGATCCCCAGATGACGTAGACCGTTGCCAGCGCGAGGGCGATTTTCGCCGGGGTCGTAGTCGATATCTGCTTATCCAAAGGCCACCTCCGCCGCCGCCGCCTCGACCGTGTCCGGGGCGGCGTCCAGTTCTCCGAGCGGAAGAGCGCTGCCCTCGCGCAGCGTCTCCAGCACGACCGTCGACCGGGTCGAGCGCACCGAGGGCACGCCGCCGATCCGCTCCCGCAGGAGACGGCCGAGAGCGCGCGCATCCTTGACCCGCACCTTGACCAGGTAGCAGTCCTCGCCCGTGATGTGGTGCACCTCCTGCACCTCCGGGATCTTCGCCAGGTGCTCGCCCGTGTGCTCGTCTCCAACCCGCTCGTCCGAGCGGACCGCGACGAACGCCAGCAGGCTCAGCCCCACGGCCTCGGGGTTGATCCGGGTCTCGTAACCCTGGATCACCCCCCGCTGCTCCAGCTTCCGGATCCGCTCCAGGATCGCCGAAGGCGCCATGCCCACCTGGCGGGCGATCTCGGCGTTGGGAATCCGGGCGTTGGACTGAAGAATGTTCAGGATCTGGAGGTCTGTTCCGTCGATCATTCTCTCTTCTCCCTCGAAGAGGGATGATACGCTCAGGATTCGGGGAATTCAAGAACAAAGATCGGATGGCGCGGAGAAAGGGAGAACGATCATCGGCGGGAAGTGAGATTCGCAGACGAAAAAAGGGCCCGGCCGTCCCCACGACAGCCGGGCCAAGCAAAGGTCCTCTCTGTCGAGTCCTATCCGTCGCTCTCGCCGGGCGCGGGCTGAATCGGCTCTTCCGGCGACCGGGTGGCCAGTCGGCGGCTCTCCGCCTCGAACTTGATGGTTGCGAAGGAGAAGAAGCCGGGGAACTCCGCCCGGAAGGCGGCCCGTTCTCCCGGCGGTACGGCCTTGACCGCCATGGCAGCCTGGCTGGTGGCGATCAGCGCGCCGTTCTCGTCGAAGATCATGACGTTGAGCTTCAGGTCGGCGGCGGTGGCGTTCGACGCGTTCTGAAGCGTGCCGTTCACGATCACGGACCCGTCGTCCGCGTGGGCGCTCTGCTGCCAGGACTCGACCAGCAGC
>JANOCF010000161.1:0-2294 GCA_031412055.1 Holophagales bacterium
CGTCGTAAGCCGGGCTGTTCACCGCCCGGCTCACCGGGAAGGTGTCCATCTGGCCCGGGTCGAAGGGGGCGAGCAGCGGCTGCAGGCGCTCGCGATCCTCGACGGTCGGATCCAGCCAGAGGTCGAAGTCCTTGGGGTCCAGGATGACCGGCATGCGGTCGTGGAGCGGCCGGATCAGCTGGTTGGCGTCGGTGGTCAGGATCGTGAAGGTGTCGCGTGGACCTTTCTCCGGGTCCTGCCAGCGCGCCCAGAGACCGGCGAAGGCGAAGGGCTTGGCGTCCTTGCGGCGGATCAGGTGGGGCTGCTTGAGCTTGCCTTCCTTCTTCCACTCGTAGAAGCCGTCGGCCGGGATCAGGCAGCGCTGCTTGCGGAAGCTGAAGCGGTAGGCCGGCTTCTCGGCCACGCTCTCGGAGCGGGCGTTGATCATCCGGTTGCCGATGCTCGCCTCCTTGGCCCAGTAGGGGATGAGTCCCCAGCGCAGGAGATCGAGATGCCGGGGGGCGTTCGCGCGCTCGATCCGCACCACGGCCGCCTCCTGGGTCGGCGCCAGGTTGTAGCGCGGCACGACGGCCGGCATTTCGGTCAGGTCGAACATCAGGGCCAGCTCGTCGCCCTTTGAGCTCAAGGTGTAGCGTCCGCACATGGTCTAGATCCTCCGATGCTCCATCCACCGGCCGCCTACGCAGGTGGCGGCGACGGTCTCATCCGTAGCCCCGAAGATCAGGGCGTCGAGAAGTGTATCCGGATCCCATCCGGCTAGGGATGGGGCGCCCAGGTTGATGGCGACCAGGTCGGCCCAGAGGCCGGGCTCGATGCGGCCGGCCTCGACGTCGAGCGCCCGGGCGCCGTTGATGGTAGCGGCCTGGAGCAGCACCCGGCCGACGTTGCCTTCATGATCCCGGAGGATTCCCCGGCTCCGGGTGGAGAGCCGTTGCGCGTACTCCAGCCAGCGCATGTCTTCCACACTGGAAATCCTCGCGTTGGAGTCGCTGCCCAGGCAGATCGTGCCGCCGATCTCGCGCAGATGGGGCACTCCGGCGATCCCGTCGCCCAGGTTGCCTTCGGTCAAGGGGCAGAGGCAGACCGTCCCGCCTCCGGCCACGAAGCGCACCATGTCCTCGGGATCGGTATGGGTGCAGTGCACGGCCGTGACGTCGGTGGCCGTGCCCAGCGTCTCCAGGAGGAGACGCATGGGACGCCTGCCGTAGTAGGCCAGGGAGTCCTCGATCTCGCGGATCTGCTCCTCGACGTGGATGTGGAAGACCAGGTCGCGCCGCCGTGCCTCGTCGTAGACTTCGCGCAGATCGTCCAGGCTGGCGGCACGGAGACTGTGGACGGACGCGCCGAGCGTCTGGGTGCGCGGGTCGAGGAGACTCTGCAGCCGGTCCACCTGCTCCCAGAAAGCCGCGATCGACGGGGAGTTGAAGCGGCGTTGCGCGCCTTCGAGCGGCTGCCCGAAGGTCCCGGTGCGGTAGTAGGACTGGATGAGCGCGATCCGGATGCCGGCCTCGGATGCGGCGCGGAGAACCCGCTCGTCGAAGGTCCAGCCGTCCAGCTCCGGACCATGGTGGTAGTAGTGGAACTCGCCCACGCAGGTGACCCCCGCGGCGCGCATCTCGCGGAAGGTCTGGAGGCAGAGGGACTGGAAGGTGTCCGGGTCGAGCCGGTCCACGAGGTCGTACATGGCCTCGCGCCACGTCCAGAAGCTGCCGGCTCCGGCGGGGAAGCGTTCGCCCCGGCCGCGCAGGCCGCGCTGGAAGGCGTGGGAGTGGGTGCTGACCATGCCCGGGAGCAGGGCGCGGCCCTCCAGCCGCAGGTCCGGGGCTCCACCGAGCGGACCGACTTCCGTGATCCGGCCGTCATCCCCGATCCGTATCTGGATGCCCGGCTCGAAGCGCTCGCCGGTCCAGGTCAGGTCCGCTTCAATCAGCGAAGGGCTCATCGGGCCTCCATGCAGAAGCGTTGAACGGTCCGCTCCAGGAACCCTCGGGCGGCGGCGAGCTCATCCTTGGGCAGGAACTCGTTGGGTTTGTGGGCCACTTCGATCGAGCCCGGACCGAAGATCGCGCAGTCCATGTCCAGCCGCTGGAGCCAGCCGGCGTCCGTAGCGAAGGAGACGCTGGAGCCCGTCCGCTGGCCGACCAGCTCGCACAGGTGGCGGTGGATCGGCGAGGCCTCGTCCAGGAGCATGGGCGGGCTGTCGGAGAGGATCTCGAACTCGGGATCGAGCGGGGCGGCGGCTTCGCGAACGGCGCGGCGGACGCGCTCGGCCAGGATCTCCGAGTCGACCCCGG
>JANOCF010000162.1:0-2316 GCA_031412055.1 Holophagales bacterium
CCGCCTTCGCCGAACTGCACGTTGGATTCCGGGTCGAGCTTCCCCTTGCGCCAGAGCCGGAAAGTGTCGACCGTGCGCTCGCGAACCTCCTTGCCGCGCTCCAGGATGATCGGGCGAAAACCCATCTGGGCCAGCAGCAGCCCCGCGAAGAGACCGCAGGGACCCACGCCGATCACGATCGGCCGTAGCGCCAGCTCCTCGGGCGCCCGGGCGACCAGGCGATAGGAGGTATCCGGGGTGGGTCCGACATGAGGACGCCCGGCAAACCGCTGGAGGATCTCCTCCTCCCGGGTCGTCTCGGCGTCGAGATGGTAGATGAGCGAAATCGCCCCCCGCTTGCGGGCATCGAAGCTGCGCCGAAAGACCGAGTAGCCGACCAGCTCCTGCGGCCGGATGCCGAGCTCTTTGAGGATGGCCGCCCGCAGCTCTTCGTCGGAGTGGTCCAGGGGAAGCCGTATTTCCGTGAGGCGCAACATGATGCTGATCCTGAAGAAGGGCCTCCCGAGGAGGAGAGACGCGGCCGGATTATAGAGGATGGAGGCGTTGCGTCAGGGAAGTCCCCTCATGCGCGACTCCGCTTTCTTTCATGGTGTACCTCGGCTAACGCCGTCGGGACATCTTTGCCAGATGTGCCTGAAGACGGTCGAAGTTCTGTTGATTCGCTTCGGCGATCAAACCGATCAGATTCGAGTTCTCGGCCGACTCGAAGAGCATCCGCCAGGTGAGCTCCGTGCCAGCGGAGTGCTCTTCGAAGGTCATCGTCATCCGAAATCGGTGCATCGGCTCCAAGTGCTGAAGGACAATGCGCTCGGGCCTCACGACCTCGACGAAGTCATTTACCATCTGGTAATCCATACCATCGGGGCCGTGCATGACGAAGCGCCACGCGCCGTCCGGACGCAGGTCAAACTCGATGAACTCGTTCGTAAAGCCTTCCGGGCCCCACCAATGCGCAAGGTGGTCAGGATTGCTGAACGCCTCGAAGACGAGCTCGCGCGGTGCAGAGAAGATGCGCGTGCTCACGACTTCCAGGTCGGTGTCAGTGGGAGCGGTTCTATCGTCGATCAAACAGCACCTGGTCCGGTTTGGTACGCAGCCCCCGCGGCTTCATGTCCTGCGCGAACTGCCGGAGCGCGACCCCGTCATCATGCGAGGTGCCGATGTAGGAGAGTGCCGAGGCTGCCGCCTGCTCCCGTGAGATTCGTTTCTGGAACACGCCTTCCCGCAGGTAGCGCAGCCGCTGCAGGGTGAGGTCGGACGCTCCTCCGTACTTTTCCATCTGGGCCAGGAAGAACTCGAAGAGGGGCGCCGGAATCGCCTGGGAGTCCGGGGCGTCGCGGCGGATGTACTCGTAGATGTTGCGCTGCTGCCACGGGTCGAACTTGCGCGTTCCGAAGAGATCGGTCGATTCGAGGAAGATCTGCGTCGTGGGTACCACCACCCGGACCGCGGGCCGCGAGCGGGGCCGGAGGGTCCAGACCGCTACGGTGTGATTCGACGCGGGCCAGAAGAGCCCCACGTCCTTGACCCCTGCCTGCCGCGCGAGAAAAGCAAACAAAGCGGAAAGCTCATCGCACTCGGCCAGGGCCGTGGGGGCCGAGACGGAGGGCGTCCGCGCGCCAGCCCCATTTGCCCCATTCGCCCACTGCTGCCAGATCTTGTCGGAGTTCGGCTCGAGATTCGTGATCGTCCATTGCAGGTTCCACAAGCCTGCGTCCCGCGTGCTTTCGAAGAGCAGCCGCACGACCGTGAAGTCGGAGTAGCTGATGAGGTCCGGGCTCAGCCCGTTCGCTGCGGTGAACGTCTTGAAGGCGAGCCGCATGCCCGAGGTCTCGGCCTGGACGCGAGCCGTCTCCCGAACCGCCTTCACGAGCTGGCCGAGTGTGGCCTGGCGCGGAGGCTCGGCGCTCGCGGCACGGACCGCCACGACGCCGGTCAGCAAGATGACGGCAAGGCGGGTGAGGTGGCGAGTCTGGCGTCGCATCTTGCAACGAGTATAGGGGATGTCCTGCCTTGGTGGCCGCACGCGGCCAACTACAGCGGAGGCATGCCACGCATGGCGGCGGCGGACACTCCGCCGCCACCGTAAACCTGCTCGGGAACCTGGATTGCAGCTGCCTCAGCTCGCACGGTTCCCTTCCAGCCACTGCCAGAGGGCGCTCTCGCGCTATTGAACGGGAATGACCCTGGATAGCGTGTGTTATCTTTGTTGTCTCGCGGCCTCCGCCGGCCGCGTTCATACACCATGACACGCTGCCTTTCTGCCTTGCTCCTTCTCGCCGCTTTCGGGCTCGGTCTCCTGGTGGGCCCTCACCC
>JANOCF010000163.1:0-2061 GCA_031412055.1 Holophagales bacterium
ATCTCCGAGGACGACGACACGGTGAAGGTTTCGGCCACGCCCGGCACCTGGGACGAGCGGGCGATCCACAGCGGCAGCAAGACCGTTCCAAGGCCCGAGCGCACGCTGATCCTGGGCTGGAACGAGCAGGGGATCACGATCGTGCGCGAGCTCGACCGTTACGTGGCGGCCGGTTCGGAGCTGACGCTGGTGGCTTCCGTCCCCGGCATCGACGGGGTGATCGAGCGCGAGGGCCTGACGTCGATGAATCAGAAGGTGGTCTGCCGCGAGGCGGACACCACCGATCGCCGGGTGCTGGACAGCCTGGGCGTCGAGCGGTACGACCAGGTGATCCTGCTCTGCTACTCGGACCAGCTCGCCGTGCAGGAGGCGGACGCCCGCACGCTGATCACGCTGCTCCACCTGCGCGACATGGCGGAGAAGGGCGGCCACGACTTCCGCATCGTCAGCGAGATGCTGGACGTCCGCAACCGCGAGCTGGCGGAGGTCACGCAGGCGGACGACTTCATCGTCAGCAACAAGCTGACGAGCCTGATGCTGTCCCAGATCTCGGAGAGCAAGGAGCTGTCGGCGGTCTTCACCAATCTCTTCGATCCCGAGGGCTCGGAGATCTATCTCAAGCCGGCCGGCGACTACGTCGAGCTGGGGATGCCGGTGAACTTCTACACCGTGGCCGAAGCCGCCCGGCGCCGTGGCGAGGTGGCGATCGGCTATCGCCTGATGGAGAACGCCAAGAGCGCGGACCACTCGTACGGCGTAGCCGTGAACCCGAAGAAGTCCGAGATGGTCACCTTCTCCGGGGACGACCGGGTGGTCGTGCTCGCGGAGGAGTAAAGGGCTTCACCCGAAGAAATCCGCGATCAGCGCGTTGACCCGGTCGGGCTCCTCGTGCTGGACCCAGTGGGTCGCCTCCTCGATGCGGGCGAGGCGGCCCCGGTCGCAGCGGTCGATGCTGGGCTGGGCCATCTCCTCGCCCAGGAAGCGGTCCTTCGTCCCCCAGATCATCATCGTCGGAACCGTCACCCGCGAGCTCGGCGGCCGCGACGGACGAGCCCGCAACATCATCCGGTACCAGCTCAGCATCGCGGTCAGCGCGCCGGGCTGCGACCAGGCCTCCTTGTAGATCCTCACGTCCTCGTCCGTGAACGTGCCGGGGCGGCTCGTTACCTTCAGGGCCTTCGCAAGGTATTTGTAATCATTTTTGCTCAAGGTGCGCTCGGGCAGCCATGGAAGCTGGTAGAAAAACATGTAAGAGCTACGTTTTCGCTGGGCCGCGCTCTTCCTGAGGGTCTTCTGCATCACGCCGGGATGGGGAATGTTGAGCAATGCGAGGCGTTCGAGCCGGTCCGCGTGCTTCAGGCCCAGCCACCAGCCGACCATCCCGCCCCAGTCGTGCCCCACGACGTACGCCTTCTCCCGTCCCGCGTCGTCGATCAATCCGACGATGTCCCGCGCCAGGAGATCCAGGTTGTAGGCGCGGACTCCCTTCGGCTTGTCGCTGGTGTTGTATCCCCTTTGATCCGGGACGAGAACTCGGTATCCCGCCCCGGCCAGGGGGGCGATCTGGCTGCGCCAGCCGTACCAGAACTCGGGGAAGCCGTGGAGCAGGATCATCAGCGGCCCATCCTCCGGGCCGGCCTCCACGGCGTGCAGGTGAATGCCGTTGGTGGCGATCATCCGGTGCGTCAGGGTCGCGTCTTCCATGCTTTCCCTCCGTTTCCAAACCCCGGCAATCCGTTCTCGTATACTGCCACGAGGGAGGAGAAACCATGCGCTACGTGATGAAACAGAAGCTTCTCGCCATCGGCGACGATTTCACGATCCAGGACGAGAGCGGGCAGGACGTCTTTCTCGTCGACGGCAAGGCCTTCAGCTTCGGCGACAAGCTGGTGTTCAAGGACATGGCGGGCACCGAGCTCGCCCGCATCGAGCAGAAGCTCCTGGCCTGGGGGCCGACCTACGAGATCTACCGCGGCGGCGCCGTGGCGGCGGTCGTGAAGAAAAAGCTCTTCACCCTCTTTCGAAACAAGTTCACCGTCGACGTGCCGGGGCCGGACGACC
>JANOCF010000164.1:0-2304 GCA_031412055.1 Holophagales bacterium
TCGATCCCGGCCAGCCAGAGACCCAGGAGAAGCACCGGGGCGGCGAACAGCAGGGCGTCGATCCGGTCCAGGATGCCGCCGTGCCCGGGCAGGATGTGCCCCGAGTCCTTGACGCCCGAACCGCGCTTGATCATCGACTCCACGAGGTCGCCGATCTGGGCCGCGGCGGCCGCGGCCGCGGCCACGCCCAGCAGGGCGAGGTCCAGCCGGTCCAGCCGCCAGACGCTCCAGAGGCCCGCGGCCACGATCGCGGTCACGAATCCGGCCGCCGATCCCTCCCAGCTCTTCTTGGGGCTGATGACCGGCGCCATCTTGTGCCGGCCGATCGCCGAGCCGACGTAGTAGGCCGCCGTATCGCCCAGGAAGACCACCAGCAGCAGGAGGACGACCAGCCACGGGTCGGCCACCTTCAGGTAGTGGAAGCTCGAGACCGGCACGGCGAAGTACAGCAGGCCGAAGCCCAGGATCCCCAGGGCATTGAGTGTCTCGGCGAGCGGAACCCGGGACAGCAGGACCAGGCTGCCGAGGCCGACGGACAGGATCACCCCCGCGGTGAACAGGTGCAGCCGGGGATCGAGAAGCTCGCCGCCTTCGATCCCCCCCTGGATCAACGAGGCGCTGATGGCCAGCGCGGTGAGCGGCACGGCGGCCAGCAGCGTCTTGAGCGGGGCGTTCGGGGCGCGGTTCGCCACGATCCGCACGTACTCGTAGGCGGCCACGTCGATCATCAGGGCGACAAAGGCGAACCACCAGGGTCCGGGCAGCTTGAACAGCGCCAGGACGAGAAGAGGGGTCAGGATTGCAGCGGTGAGGAGCCTCTGCATGCCGGCGTCGCGATGGGCGAAGATCAGGTGAGCCGGCTGGAGGCGAACAGGCTCGCCTCTTCCGCGGTTTTGAGCGGGTTGAGGGGGTTGACGGCGCCGTAACGCCGCTCGCGGCCCTGGTAGGCCAGGACGGCCTCGATCAGGTCGCGCCGGCGGAAGTCGGGCCAGAAGGTCTGGGTCACCCAGATTTCGGTGTACGCGATCTGCCAGAGCAGGAAGTTGCTCACGCGCAGCTCGCCGGAGGTGCGGACCAGCAGATCCGGATCGGGTTGGCCCGAGGTGTAGAGATACCGGTTGAGGGTCTCTTCGTCGATGTCCGCGTGCTTGCCCGCGGCCCAGTCGGCCACGATGCGGCGGCAGGCGTCGACGATCTCGCAGCGCCCCGAGTAGTTGAGGGCGATGTTGAAGTTCATCCCCCGGCAGTGGCTGGTGGCGTCGAGGGTCGCCTCCAGCTCCCGCACGACCGACGGGTCGAGCTCGCGCCAGCGGCCGAGCACGTTGAAGCGGATGTCGTTCTCGATGAGGTTTTCCCGCTCCTTGCGAACGTACTCCTTGAGCAGGTTCATCAAGGTCCAGACCTCGAAGCGCGGGCGCTTCCAGTTCTCGATCGAGAAGGCATACAGGGTAACCACTTCGAGCCCGAGCTGGGCGGAGGCTTCGACCGTGTCGCGGACCGCCTGGACGCCGGCCCGGTGCCCTTCGACGCGTGGCAGGTTGCGCGATTTCGCCCACCGTCCGTTGCCGTCCATGATGATGGCGACGTGTTTCGGCAGCCGGGACATGTCGATCCGGCGGACGATCAGCTCTTCGGGCGAGCCGGGAGGTGCGAGTTTGGCGAGATCGGCCATGTCGAAGGTCCCTTAAGGTATCACATCCCCGTCACTTGGGTAGAAAACACGCTCCAGCGTAAGGCCGTGCGCCGGAGCGGTGGGACCGGCCTCGGAGCGTGGGCGCCCGGCGAGCAGCTCCGCGAGCGCTTCCGGGGATCGCTTGCCGAGTCCCACGTCGATCAGTGTACCGACCAGAGCACGAACCATGCCGCGCAGGAAGCCGTCCCCCACGACGGTGAAGCGCATTTCATCGCCGTCTGCGCCGTCCGCGCCGTCCAGAGACCAGGAGGCGGCGTCGATCCGGCGGAACGGCTGGCCGTGGCTGCCGCCGGCCAGGGCGAAGGCCGAGAAGTCGTGCCTTCCGAGGAGAAAGGCGGACGCGGTCTCCATCCGGCCGAGGTCGATGGCTCGGGGTACCTTCACCACGAAGGGGGAGTCGAGGGGAGAGACGACTTCCGCCCGGCTCAGACGGTAGCGGTACTCCTTGCCCAGGGCGCTCTTGCGCGCGTGGAACCCGTCTCCGACCTCGTGCGCGGCCAGGACCCGCACGTCGTGCGGAAGGTGGTGGTTGACGCCGTGGACCAGCGCCCGGGCCGCGAACGGCCGCGGGAGGTCCAGGTGCGCCGACTGTCCGCGGGCGTGGACGCCGG
>JANOCF010000165.1:0-2567 GCA_031412055.1 Holophagales bacterium
CGAGATCGAGTTCAAGGACGACGACGGCCGTGCCACCGGTAAGCGGATCTATCTGCAACTGAAGTCCGGCGACTCCTACCTCAGCCACCGCCAGCGCGATAACGCGGAGGTCTTCCAGGTCAAGAATCCGCGCTGGTCCGACTACTGGCAGCAGCAGGCGTATCCGGTGATGCTGGTGATCCGCACGTCCGATGGCGAGATCCGCTGGATGGACGTGAGCGCATGGCTGAAGCGACACACCGTCGACGGGAAGAAGGCGAGGCAGATCGTCTTCGAAGGAGAACGCTTCGACGCGCTGAGCGTGCGCCGTTGGCGGGACCGGGTGCTGAGCCGGCGTACGGTGGACCTGAAGGATCTCCACGCGTAACTGCCCGAGCCGCAGGCTGCAAGAAGTCGCGAATCGGAATCGCCGGAGTTTTCCGCCGGACCAAGAAGTCGCGAACTGCCGTCATTTCGCGGTTCGCTGGAGCCAATTCGCGACTTTTTCCTGGCAGCAAGTCGCGAACTTCTCGAAGCGAACCGCGAATAGCCGCGAATAGACATCTCCCCAGCCCCTCATGACCGCGAACAGCCGCGAAATTCGCGATCGGAGACCCCGGCGGACCGCGAATTGGTTCCAGGGAGCCGCGAACAGCCGTGAATCAACCGCGAAGCGCCTGGGTTCGCGGCTCCGACTATCCAGGGAACCGCGAATTGGCCGCAGTTCGCGACCTCTGACTAGAGCGGCGGAACTCCATCCATCTCCCGGTCCTTCCCCGCTCCCGGGCCAAACTCCAGGATCAACAGCGACGGCAGTCCGATCGCCAGGATGCTCGCGTAGTGGAGGCCCCGGTACAGGAGCGTACCGGCAGTGGCGTCCACGCGGCCCATGCCCATCATCACGAAGGAGCCGACCATGGCGGCCTCGGTCGTGCCCAGACCTCCGGGCGTCCCCGTCAGCATGCCCGCCGCATTGCCCAGCGCCACTCCGGCGAAGAGCACCAGCGGGTTCACATCCACCCCCAGCGCCCGGAAGACGAACCATTGCGAGAGGACGTTCAGGACGAAGAAGCCCAGCCCCAGCACTCCCGACGCCGCGTGCAGCCGCGTTTCGCTCAAGAGACGGACGAACACCCCCATGGCCTCGTGGCCGTGGGAGTAGAAGCGCTGCATCTTCCCCTCCGCCTTGGCCGCCCGGCGGGCCAGGAGACGCACCAGCGGGTTCTCTCCCGCCTCGCGGCTCTGCCGCATCCAGATCCACAGTCCCAGCACCACCACGGCCAGCGCCACCGCCGCCGTGATCCCGAGCCAGGGCTGGCCGAAGAGCGGCGCCCCTACGATCACAGCGATCCACGTACAGGTGGCCATCACCGTGTGGTGCGCCACCTGGTCGTAGAGCACCACTCCGTAGACCAGACCGAAGGAGCGGTCCAGCGACCGCGCGAAGTACCGCGCCCGCATCAGCCCGCCGATCAACCGCGCCGAAGGGGTGATCAGGTTGAGCGCCGCCGAGGCCATCAGCACAAAGTAGCCCAGGCCGGGCTTCGGGCTGCGGCCCACCGCCGCCTGCGAGGCGAGCCGGAAGCGCATGTCCCAGAACACGTAGCGCCCCGCCAGCAGCACCAGCCCGGGAAGCAGGTACCACCAGTTGGCCGACTCCAGGCGCGTCGCCATGTCGGACCAGCGGATGCCCGAGATCAGGCGCCAGGTCAGCCACAGCGCCAGGACCGTGATCCCGACCTTGAGCAGGCCGATGCCCCACCTCTTCAGGAGGGAGTCTCCAGGCACGTCGGGGCGCTTCTCGTCGGAAATCATGAGGGGGGCATAGGATAGCGCACCGAGGAGGCGTACCCAGGAGGAAGAATGGCGAGACCGGAACCCGAGAAGCTGGAGCTGTCGCGCGAGGAGATGAGGACGCTGGGCTACCGCATCGTGGACCTGCTGGTGGAGCGGACCGCGGGGATCTCCGACCTCCCCGCCGCCGGCTGGGCCGGCCGCGACGAGCTCGAAGCGCTGTTCCGCGAGCCGGCGCCCGAGGCGCCGCGCGACCCCGGGGAGGTCCACGACCGGCTGGAGCGCGACCTGTTCCCCCGCTTCATGCCCATCTCCCATCCCCGCTTCTTCGCTTTCGTCCCCGGCCCGAGCAACTTCGTGAGCGCGATGGCCGACGCGCTCGCGTCCGGACTCAACCCCTTCCTCGGCACCTGGTTCGCGGGCTCCGGCCCGGCCGAGATCGAGCTGGTCACGCTGGAATGGCTGCGCGATCTCTGCGGCCTGCCCGCCGAAACGGGCGGCCTGATGGTCTCCGGCGGTTCCATGGCCAACCTCACCGCCCTGTGCGCCGCCCGCCATGACCGCCTGGAGATCCGCGGGGAGGATCCGGCCCGCGCCGTCATCTACCTCTCGGACCAGACCCACTCCTCGGTCGAGCGGGCCCTGCGCGTCCTGGGCTTCCGGCCCGACCAGATCCGCAAGCTCCCCGCGGACGACGAGTTCCGCCTCTCCATCCCGGTCCTGCAAAAGGAAATTGCGGCCGACCGCGCGGCCGGCAGACTCCCTTTCTGCGTGGTCGCCAATGCCGGCACCAC
>JANOCF010000166.1:0-3213 GCA_031412055.1 Holophagales bacterium
TATCGCTTCTGTCCCGATTCGGTCTGTCTTTGAATATCTGTTCTTTTCAAGTTCAAGTTTTCCGGTGGCTGTGGCGAGGGGGAAACACCCGTTCCCATTCCGAACACGGCAGTTAAGCCCCTCAGCGCCGATGGTACTGCATGCGTAAGTGTGTGGGAGAGTAGGTCGCCGCCGGGAATTATTTTTTGAAATAGCCCACGTTCCAACGTGGGCTATTTGTTTTCCATTTGTTCTATAGTTCCCCCCGCTAATGGGGCCCTCCAAGAAGATAATTCTCTTCCTTCTGGCAATCGCCACAATTGTTGGTGGCTGTCAAAGGGAGCCCGGGAAGCCCAATCCGATCATCGTCGTCGGCATCGACGGCGGCGAGTGGAAGGTCATCCGACGGCTCTGGGCCGAAGGCCGTCTCCCTCATCTGAAAGAGATCGCCGAGCGCGGCACCACGGCCACGCTGCGCACCGCGTACAACTCCTCGCCGGTCATCTGGACGACGATCGCGACCGGCGTCACGCCCCGCGAGCATGGGATTACGGACTTCGTAGTGCCGACGCCCCAGGGGGACGTGCCGATCTCCTCGGACGTCCGCAAGGTGCCGGCGATCTGGAACATGCTGACCCAGGCCGGGCGGCGCGTCGCCGTGCTCGGCTGGTGGGGCTCCTGGCCTGCCGAGGAGATCAACGGCGTGGTGGTGACCGACCGGGCCCTGCTCGACCTCGAGCGCCGGGTCTCCCCGGCATCCTACCTGCCGAAGTTCCTCGAAGAGGTCCGGCAGGCCCGCCGGGAGCCGAGCCTCTTCCGGGATGACGACGAGTCGGAGATGCGGGACCGGGTGATCGCGAAGTCGGCCGTCACGCTGGCCGGCGAGGGGTTCGACCTCCTCCTGGTCTACTTCCGCAGCCCTGATATCGTCAGCCACAACCATTGGAAGCACTATGAGCCTGGCTCCTTCGAGGATGTCGATCCGACGGAGCTCGCGGAGAACCGGGACCGGGTTCCGAGCTCCTACGAAGCGGTCGACCAGGCGCTGGGCCGCATCCTCGCCGTCGCCCCGAAGAACAGCAACGTTCTGGTGATCTCCGACCACGGCTTCCACGCTGCCCGGCCCGAGGAGGTCAAGCTCCTGCTGGACATGGACGCGGTTCTGGAGAGGCTTGGATATCTACAGCGAAAGGGTGGGGCGGTGGACTTCGCCCGCACGCGGATCTACACCTATGGAAGCCCTTCATTCCGGCAGGTGAAGCTCGTCAGGTTCTCCCTGGCGGGCCGGGAGCGTGGCGGGCAGGTCAAGTCCGGAGAGCGGGAGGCCCTGCAGCGGAAGCTCGCCGAGGATCTGGCGACCGTCACCTATGAGTCCGGAGCCCCGGTCTTCACCGTTCGGAACGCGCGTCCCCGGGAGATCCGGGAAGGGGCCGATCTGGCGGTGGTCGTCGAGACCGAAGGGGTTACTCCGGCGCTGCGGGTCCGGGGCGAGCGGTTCCCGGGAGCGATCGAGAGCCTCAGCCGGATCTCCGGGACCCACACCCGCAACACGCATGGGATTCTCCTCGCCGCCGGCCCGGACATCGATCCGGAAGCCGGGCTGGAGGGCATTCGCATCCACGACATCGCTCCCACCTTGCTCTTCGGGCTCGGGCTGCCGGTGGCGGAGAGCTTCGCCGGCAAGCCCCGGACCGACCTCTTCAGCCCCGAGTTCCGCGAAGACCATCCCGTGCGCACGATCCGCTCCTGGGGAACGCGGCGGAGCGCGGGAGCCCGGACCTCCAAGGAGGACGCGAAGCTCCTTGAGGAGCTCCGCGCCCTGGGCTACCTGAATTAGCGATCAATCCTTCCAGATCGACTTCCACCAGGGCTCGGTGTCGGCGGGCTCGACAGGCCCGGCGGCCTTGAAGTTCATCTTGCCGCGGATCTTCTGGACGTCCCAGCCGGTGAGCGAGGCCAGCGTCTGTGCTTCCTTCTCGAAGCGCTTCGGCAGCTCCCGGCGGTACTCCTGCGCGGCCTCGCAGCGCTCGCTGCCTTTCCAGGGGTGGCGCAGGATGTAGCGGCCCTGGAAGTTCTCTCGGTCTCCGGTCACCTGGAAGACCAGGTCCTCGGGGAAGTGCTCGCCGTCGTAGCGCAGGTGGAGCCGGGTGAGGAACACGTCCTGCGGCACCGGCTGCGGCTGCATGCCGGGCCGTGGTTGCATGCGGCCGGCCGGCCCTTCCATCCAGAAGACCCCGAGCTGGCGCAGCTCGGCGGCGGACATCGGGTCGGCGGCGCACGGGTCGCACCAGGCCATGTCCCAGGCGTACTCCAGGAAGACGGCGCGCATGTCCTCCTTCTTCACCTGCCGCGTGAACATGGAGCGGTAGAACTCGGAGAACTCGTCCTTGACGAAGAGCGGCACCTCCTGGTCGGAGGGCAGCCGCACGGTGCGGTAGTTGGTCGTCTCGACCCGCCCCTTGCGGGTAAGGGCGTAGACGAACAGCTCCTGGGTGCCGTCGGCGTTGACCATGCCCAGGCGGATGGGGAGCATGAACTTCGCCGACTCGTAGGCTACCTGGATCGGCCGGAGGTAGGCATAGCCGAGCTTGGCCTGCTCCTTGAGGTTCACCTTGGCCACGAAGAACTTCATGTCCTGCTTGATGTAGCTGCCCAGCACCCGCGAGGCCCCTTCGGGGATGCGGTAGCCGCTCTCCCGCAGCCAGGTCTCCAGGCCGTCGCTCTGCTTGGCCGACAGGATGAGGATGTCGTACTCGCCCACGGTGTAGGTCGCCTCGATCGTCACCCCCAGGCTGCGGTCGCGCGCGGCTCCGCCCGCGACTCCGCCGGCCATTCCTTCCGCGGGGGAGGAGGGCGCCTGCCGCATCATTTCGTACCGCTGGCAGGGATTGTCGTCGAAGTACTCCACCAGGCGCGGCGCCGAGTAGGCGTCCAGGTGGGCGAGCAGCGCGGGCTCCGCCACGTGGATCTGCTCCCGCTGGAGCACGGTGGGGACCGGGATCACCACTGCGAACTCCTTGGGGGTGCCCTTGAAGTCGTTGGCCATGGTGAGGACGGTGCGGACGCCGTCCCGGACCATCACGACCTTGGAGGCATGGTTGAAGATCTTGGTGTCCGCCCTGGCCACGTAGAAGCCGCAGAAGGCGAGAGCCTCGGGGACGGTCAGGACCGCGGCGACCAGGGTCGCGGCGGCGAGGAGCAGGATCGGGAGCCGTTTCACACGAATCTCCTTTC
>JANOCF010000167.1:0-8174 GCA_031412055.1 Holophagales bacterium
CGGTGTTTCCGGTGAGGCCGTACTTTTTGAGGCGCCTTCGGGGGCGCGCGGGGGTCCCCCCGCCACAAACAAAATGGGGTATGGGGCGGGCGGGCCGCCGGCGCTCCCTGTACGACTCCATCCAGCCGGCCAGACCGGTCACGTCCAGCGCCTCGCCTCCGAAAATCACGTAGCGCAGGGACGGAGGCGGCTCCAGTCTCGCGAGCTGCCGGAAGGCGGACGGGGTCTGGTTGAGCACCGTCACGCCCTCCTCGGCGAGGAGGCTGTGCAACTCTTCCGGCGACGAGTGCGCGGGCACCAGGACCAGCCGCCCGCCAAAGGCCAGGGCTCCCCAGATCTCCCAGACCGAAAAGTCGAACGCGGCCGAGTGGAACAGCGTCCAGACGTCGTCCGGCCCGAACCCGAACCAGGGCTCGGTCGCCGCGAGCAGCCGCGACGCGTTGGCGTGGGTCACCAGCGTTCCCTTGGGACGGCCGGTCGATCCCGACGTGTAGATGACGTAGGCCAGGCTCTCGGGCAGGACGGGCACGTCCAGCGGAGCGCCGCTCTCCTCCTGGGAACTGGCGATCAGCACCTCGTCCACCAGGACCGCGGCTCCAGCATCCCGCTGGATGAGATGCAGCCGCTCCTCGGGCCACGCGGGATCGATCGGCACGTACGCTCCGCCGGCCTTGAGAATGCCCAGGATGCCGACGATCAGGCCCGGCGCCCGCTCGTGCCGCAGGGCAACCCGCGTCTCCGGCCCCACTCCGAGCCGGCGGAGATGCCGCGCCAGCCGGTTGGCCCGCCGGTCCAGCTCGGCGTAGGCCAGCCGGTCGCCACCGACGACGGCAATGGACTCCGGACGCTCGGCGGCCCTGGCTTCGAAGAGATGATGCAGGCAGGCCGTGGGGAAGCTTGCGCGAGGACGGCTCCACTCCGCGATCTGGCGACTCTCGGCGGGCGTCAGGATCGGCAGCTCCGCGACCGGGAGGTCGGGATTCTCGGCGGCCGCTTCGAGCAGCACCCGCAGACGCTCGGCCATGCGCTCCGCCGTCGTCCGGTCGAACAGGTCGGCGGCGTACTCCAGCCGGCCGGAGATGCCTTCCCCCTCGATCAGCTCCAGGATGAGATCGACCTTGGCCGTGCCGGGCTCGACTTCCAGCCCGCGGAAGGAGAGGCCCGGCAGCTCCAGCGACGGCGCCGGGACGTTGTGCAGCGAGAGCATCACCTGGAACAGCGGCGCGTGTGCGAGATTGCGCTCCGGCCGCAGCTCCTGCACCAGCCGCTCGAACGGCAGGTCCTGCTCGGCAAAGGCGCCCAGGGCCAGCTCGCGCGCCCTCTCGATCAGCGCGCCAAAGCCGGGATCGCCCGAAAGGCCGGCGCGCAGCGGCAGGGTGTTCACGAAGTAGCCGATCAGTCCCTCGGTGCCCGGGTGCGAGCGGTTGGCCACCGGAGCTCCCACCACGAGGTCCTCGCCGGCTCCCTGCCGGGAGAGCCAGGCCGCGAAGCCGGCGAGCAGGACCATGAACAGGCTGGCGGAGCGCTCGCGTCCCCGCAGGCGCAGCCGCTCCGCCAGCGCCGCCGGGATCTCCAGCGGCACGTGCCCGCCGCGGAAGCTCCGGCCTGCGCTCCGCGGACGGTCGAGAGGCAGCTCGACGACCGGCGGCGCCCCGGCCAGCCGCTCCTTCCATGCCGCGAGCCGCGCAGTCAGAACTTCGCCGCGCAGCCACTCGCGCTGCCACACGGCATGATCGGCGACCTGGACGGGAAGATCAGGCAGCGGACGTGCCACGCCGTCCAGGAGCGCCGGGTAGATCGCGCCGACCTCGCGCACCAGCACCGCGACCGACCACTCGTCGGAGATCGCGTGGTGCATCGTCAGCAGGAAGAGGTGCTCTGTCTCGTCCAGCCGGACGAGACCCGCGCGCAGCAGCGGCCCGCGAGCCAGATCGAACGGCCGCAGCGCTTCGCCCAAAGCGAGGCGCCGGGACTCGGACTCCTTCGGCTCGGCCGGCAGGCCGCGCAGGTCGATCGCCGGCAACAGGATCGGTTCCGATCGGTGGATTCTCTGCACCGGCCTTCCGCTCACGGTCGGGAACGAGGTGCGCAGCGCCTCGTGGCGCCGCACGATCTCGCTCAGCGTCCGTTCCAGAGCCGTGGGATCGAGCTGCCCGGAGACTACGATCGCGACCGGGACGTTGTAGGCCGGGCTCGCGGGGTCGAGCTGGTGGACCAGCCAGAGACTCTCCTGGGAGAAGGAGAGCGGGATCTCCTGGTCTCGGTGTTCCTTGGGAATGGGCACGAGCGGCGGCGGTGCGGGGCCAGTCCCCGTCCGCAGGGCTGTCTCCACCTCTCGGGCCAGGGTCGCAGGAGTGGTAGCCTCGAAGAGACGCCGCAGAGAAATCTCGACGCCGAACGCCTCGCGCAACCGCGTGGCCACCTGCAAGGCCAGCAGCGAGTGCCCGCCCAAGGCGAAGAAGTCGTCGTGCGCCCCGATCCGCGGCCGTCCCAGCACCTCGCTCCAGATGCCGGCTACCTGCTGCTCGACGGGTGTGCGCGGCAGCTCGAAGCCGGTCTCCACCGCGCCCTGCATCTCGCGCCGCGCCAGCGCCCGGCGGTCCAGCTTGCCACTGGAGGTCCGGGGCAGGGACTCGACGGCCACGAAGGACGAAGGGACCAGGAACGCGGGCAGGCGCTCGCTCAGGACCGACCTGAGATCTTCGGGAGAGTCGGCGACCACGTAAGCGACGAGCGCACCGTCCCGCGCCACGACCGCCGCGTCCCGCACTCCGGGACAGCCGGCCAGCGCCGCCTCGATCTCCTCGGGTTCGACGCGAAAGCCTCTCACCTTGACCTGGTGGTCGAGCCTCCCCAGGAACTCCAACGCGCCATCCATCCGCCAGCGCGCCAGGTCGCCCGTGCGGTATCTGCGCGCTCCGCGCTCGCGAGGATCGGGGACGTAGCGCTCCGCCGTGAGGTCCGGCCGTCCCAGGTAGCCCCGCCCCACACCGGCCCCGCCGATGCACACCTCGCCGGCCACCCCGATCGGCACGGGGTTCTCCCAGACATCCAGCAGGTCGACCCCGACATTCGCGATCGCCCGTCCGATCGGGATCGGCCGCTCCCCCGGCCGGCACCGCCAGGCTGTGGCATTGACCGCGGTCTCGGTAGGGCCGTAATGGTTGAAGAGCGCGGCCTCTGGAAGCCGCTCGAAGAAGCGTTCAGCCAGGTCGGCCGTGAGGGCCTCGCCGCCCGCTATGACCTTCTCCAGCTTCGGGATGGAGGGCTGGTCCAGCACGGCGGCGAGCAGCGAGGGGACGAAGCTCGCGATCTTTACGCCTTCACGCTCGATGAGCTCCAGCAGGGTACCCGGATCGCGCTCACCGCCCGGCCGGGCGATCACCAGACGCGCTCCCACCGACAGCGGCCAGAACAGCTCCCGAACGGAGACGTCGAACGAGATGGGCGTCTTGAGGAGGGCGGCGTCGCCGGGTCCGAGCCCGTAGGCCGACTGCGCCCAGCGGAGGTTGTTGACCGCGGCGGCGTGCGCGACCATGGCGCCCTTGGGGCGGCCGGTGGTTCCGGAGGTGTAGAGGATGTAGGCGAGGGAGCCCTCACCCCCCTGGCCCCCCTCTCCCGCCTCCCCGCCCCCCTCCCCGGGAGAGGGGGAGACCGGAAACGCGTCGGTTATGACCAGCGCTGCGCCGCAATCCTGCGCGATCCAATCCCGCCGCTCGGCCGGGTCGTCTGGATCCAGGGGAACGTAGGCGCCTCCGGCCTGGAGGATCGCAAGCAGCGTCTCCACCAGCCGGGGAGAGCGCGGCAGAGAGACGGCCACCCGGATCTCCGGTCCCACGCCGAGCGTCCGCAGATGCTCAGCGAGGTGCACGACGCGAGCGGCAAGCTCACCGTAGGTGACCCTCCCGCCTTCATACGCCAGCGCCACCGCCTCCGGAGTCCTTCCTGCCTGAGCAAGGAAAAGCCCGTGAATCGTGGAAGGGAGGTGGCGCCCCTCTCCCGGGGAGGGGGTGAGGGGAGGCGGGAGAGGGGTCGGGGGTGAGGGCCACTCCACCATCACCTGCTGCCGCTCCCCCTCCGTCAGCAACGGAATCTCCGCCAGCGCCCGCTCCGGATCCGCCACCATCCCCTCCAGCAAGGTCCGGAGATGCCCGCCCCAGCGCAGGGCCTCGTGCGCCTCGAAGCGGTCGCGGTCGTAGGACAGGCCCACGTGGAGCCGCTCGGCGTCGGGGAACGCCACGAGCGTGAACGCCGCGCGGCTCACCTGGTTGGAGCGGGCGTCGAGGATGCGCACGCCCTCGGCACCCTCGCCGAGCGAAGGGTCGAGCAGCGAGCCCTCGAAGGCCATCAGGCTCTCGAAGAGCGGACGGTCGCGCGGCACCTCGCTCCAACCCTGGACTGCCACCAGCGGGCTGTGCTCGAAACGGCGCGCTTCGAGCTGCTGCTGCTGGAGGGTCGCCAGCCAGGGGAGCAGGCGCTCGCCCGGAGAGAGACGCGCCCGCAGCGGGATGGTGTTGATGAACGGGCCGACCGCCGACTCGACGCCGGGCAGCTCGGCCGCGGGACGCCCGGAGACCACGACGCCGAAGACGACATCCTCCTCGCCGGAGCGGCGCGACAGGAGCAGCGCCCACGCGCCCTGGACGAATGTGTTGAGCGTCAGCCGGTGCCGTCTCGCCAGCTCGTTCAGCCTGCCGAGATCGATCCCGGCCTCGACGCGGCCCCGGTCGCCGAAGGCGTGCCGGTCTCCGGAGCCTTCGTCTACCGGGGTCGGCCCGGTGAAGCCCGCCAGCTCGCGGCGCCAGAATGTCTCGGCTTCCTGAGGATCGCGGCGCAGCAGCCACTCGATGTACTCGCGGAAGGGGCGCACCGGTGGGAGGCGGGGGGTCTGCCCGCGGCGGAAGGCCGTGTACGCCGCGAACAGCTCGCGCAACACCTGGGAGACCGACCAGCCGTCGAGAAGGAGATGGTGCTGCGTCCAGATGTGGCTCCACAACCCGTCCTCCAGGCGGACGAGGAAGAGCCGGAACAGCGGCGCGCTCTGGAGATCGAAGCCGTCGCGGCGGTCGGCATCGCGACGATCGTCCAGCCGTCGCTCCCGCTCATCCGCGGAGAGAGCGCGCCAGTCTTCCTCAGTCCAGGGCAGCTCCACCGTTGGATGCACCACCTGGTGGGGATGATCCAGCTCCTCCCAGTGAAACGACGTGCGCAGTACGGCATGGCGGCCCACGAGCCACTCCCAGGCCCGCTGCAGGGCGGCCGGGTCGAGGTCGCCGCCCAGCGTCCAGGAGACCTGGACCACGTAGGCGTCGCTCTCCGGCGCGTAGAGACTCTCGAAGAGCATCCCCTCCTGGAGCGGCGAGAGCCGGTAGATGTCCTCGATCACTTGCGGCGCCCCCCGATCTTTCCCAGCAGACGGTCGAGCGACTTCTGATCCAGGGCGGCGGCCGGGAAGTCGGACGGTGTGAAGCCTCCCGCGTCGGGCGCCAGGCAGTGCTCGATGAGCTTCCGCAGTGCTACGAGGAACCTGTCGGCCAGCCGCTCGATGGTCTCGCGCCGGTGCCGCCGCTCGCCGTACGTCCAATTGACGGTCAGCCGGCCATCGCGCACCCAGGCGTTGACCTCCAGCCGGTAGGGACGGTCCGCCCGCGGGCTGCGCGGCAGGCCCGGCGGCTCCGGGTCGACCTCGAACAGCGTCGAGCCGCCGAGGAGCATGTCGATCTGGCCGAGATAGTTGAACGCCACTTCCGGGGTCAGCGGAGGCGGCGTGGAGATCCGCAGGACTCCGCTGTTCACGCCAAAACCGAGACCCCGGTTCGGCACGCGCCGGAGCCCCTCCTTCACGCTCTTGATGACCTCTCCAGGATGCTGGACTCCCCGCGCATCCAGCAGCACCGGATGCACCGACGTGAACCAGCCGACGGTGCGCGACAGGTCGATCCCTTCGGCCCCCGCGAAGATCGGCTCGCGGCCGTGCCCCTCGAGATCGACCCACAGCGCGCGCTCCCCGGTCCAGCCGGAGAGCGACTCGACCAGGGCTGCCAGAAGCAGCTCGTCCACCCGTGTCTGGTAGGCGCGGTGCGTCTCCTTGAGGAGAGAACGGGTCGAGGCCGCATCCAGGGAGACCGCCACTCGCCGGGCGGAAGCCTCGATATCGGCGATATTGGCCCCGTCCTCGCTGTCGATGGGGAGGCGCGGGAGCCTGGCCGCCAGCTCGGCCTGCGCGCGCCAGAACGGAAGCTCGCGCGCCGCTTCGGGCGAGCCCGCGTAGACCTCCAGCCGCTCGGCCCATCGGGAAAACGGGGTGGTCGCGGCAGGCAGACGGGCGTCCTCCCCGCCGAGATAGGCCCGCTCGAAATCCTCCAGGAGCACCCGCCAGGAGACGGCGTCGATCGCCAGGTGGTGGATCACGAGCATCAGGGCCCTCACCCCCCGGCCCCCTCTCCCGGTCCCCCCGAGCACACCCCCCCCGGGAGAGGGGGAGACTTGCTCGAAGAGTGCGGCTCGAACGACACCTCGGCTTAGATCGAGGCTGGCCTGGAGCGCTTCCGCAGCCGCGACGAACCCTGCTTCCGGCACGTCGATCCGGGTCAGCGGCACCGCGCCTCCCGGCCCCCCCGGAGGTACCACCCGCTGCGTCCAGGCGCCGTCGATCTTCTCGAAGCGCAGCCTTAGCGCGTCGTGGCGGTCGAGGAGGACTCCAAGCGCGCGCTCCAGCCGGATGGGATCGAGCGGCGCGCGAGGCTCGCGGAAAACAAGCAGGACGGACATGTTGAAGTGATGGAGGTCCGCGGGCTCGCGCTCCAGGAAGGACCTCTGGATCGGCGAGAGCGGTGCCGGACCCTCGACCGCAACCGAGCCCGCCTCGCTGCCGGTCGCCATCGCCACCTCGGCCAGGGCCGCCACGGTTGGACGCTCGAAGACCTGGCGCGGCGTGATCTGGAGACCGGCTTCCGCAGCGCGCGAGACCACCTGGATGCTCAGGATCGAGTCGCCGCCGAGATCGAAGAAGTCGTCGTGGATGCCCACGCGGTCGACCCGCAGCACCTCCGCCAGGATGCGCGAAAGGGTCTCCTCCTCCGCAGTGCGCGGCGCGTCCGTCTCTCCTTCCCGCCGCTCCGGTTCCGGATCGATACGCCGCAGCGCCCGCCGGTCGATCTTGCCGGCGGGCGAGAGCGGCAGCGCTTCCAGGAAGACCCAGGCGGCCGGGACCATGTAGGCCGGAAGCGAGCCCACGAGAAAGCGCCGCAGCTCACCCGTCTCGGGCCTGGCCCCGTTGGCCACCACGTAGGCCGCCAGGCCCGGCCCGCCGGGAGGATCGTCGCGCCCGATCACCGCAGCCTCTCGAACGGCAGGGTGCCGGACCAGGGCCGCCTCGACCTCGCCGCACTCCACGCGATGGCCGCGCACCTTGACCTGCTGATCGATGCGGCCGAGGAACTCCAGGTTGCCGTCCGGCCGCCAGCGCACCAGGTCGCCCGTGCGATAGAGGCGCTCTCCCGGCCGCGACGAGAAGGGGTGGGGGACGAAGCGCTCGGCCGTGAGGTCGGGACGGGCCAGGTAGCCTCGCGCTACGCCGATGCCCCCGATCCGGATCTCTCCCGGCACGCCCACCGGCACGGGCCGGCCTTGAGCATCGACCACGTAGACCTCGGCGTTGGCGATGGGCCTCCCGATCGGCGGACCCTGCGGCGGCTCGCCGGCTCCGACGAACGCGGTCGCGAAGACCGTGATCTCCGTGGGACCGTAGGCGTTCAAGAACTTCCGGCCGGTCGACCAGCGGCCCGCGATGTCTGCCGGGCAGCGCTCGGCGCCCGCGAGCACTGTGCGCAGGGCGGGGAAGTCCTCTTCCGGGCCGTCGGGGAGCGTTGCCAGCAGCGACGGCACCACCGCCAGCGTGGTGATGCCGAGCCGGCGCAGCTCGTCCGCCAGACCCGGCCCGGAGAGCAGGGTGTCGCGCGAGATCAGGTAGAGGGTGGCGCCCGCCAGGAGGGCGGGGAAGATTTCCAGGACCGACGCGTCGAACGACGGCGAGGTTGTCTGCGCCACCCGGCTCCCCGGCCCCAGCTCCAGCAGGCGGCTCGCCTCCAGGATGAAGTTGACCACCCCGCGATGTCGGATGACGGTGCCCTTGGGGTGGCCTGTGGAGCCGGAGGTGTAGATGAGGTAGGCGG
>JANOCF010000168.1:0-2696 GCA_031412055.1 Holophagales bacterium
TCGATGTAAGCCTTCACCGCCGGATCCTCCCGCGGGAGGAGGCTCAGCATGTCGGTCTCGAAGGTCAACCGAGTGATGAGGAAGATCGACACCGCGACCAGGATGGCGAAGACGGTGAAGACGAGCCGGTACCGGCGTCTCGCGAACAGCGCGAGTCGCTGCAAAAAAGAATGTTCCATCTATTGCCTCGGACCGGATGGAGGAAACAGGGAGATCGGCACTTCGCCCTTGAGGATGAGCTTGCCGAAGCGCACGAAGTACTCGATTCCGGAGTAGGCGGTGATCAGCATGGCGGCCCACAGGGAGATCGGAGCCAGGTGCCGGAACTCGCCGAGCTGGTTGTAGATGATGAGTAGAGCGATGGCGATGATCTGGACGATCGTCTTGATCTTGCCGGAGAGGCCCGCCGGGATGACCAGCCCCTCCGCGGAGGCGAAGCTGCGCAGCGCGGTCACGGCAAACTCGCGGGCGATGATGACCACGACGATCCAGGCCGGCACCACCTGCGGGTCGAGCTCGACCAGGGAGATAAACGCTCCCGAGACCAGGATCTTGTCCGCGGCCGGGTCGAGCAGGGTGCCCAGCCGGGTGACCTCCTTGCGCTTGCGCGCCAGGTAGCCGTCGAAGAAATCCATGACCGCCGCCAGGAGGAACAGGCCGAGGCCCCACCACTCCTTGCCGTCGAACTTGGTGAGGAGCACCACCACCAACGGCGGGACAAGGAGGATCCTGAAGATCGACAGCAGGTTCGGAAGATTCAGCATGGGTAGAGGACGCGGTTCGGCGAACGGGGGCATTCTATGCCACCGCCGGGCCGAGCGGAGACGTCGACAGCCGGGATCTTACCGCTTCGAGTCGATGGCCGTGGTGACCACGATCCGATTCTGGCTGTTGCGGGTGATGTAGGGCTTGCGGCGGCCGGGGATGACGGAGATACCGCTGCGCACCGGCGTCGTCGCGCGGCCCAGGGACAGCTCGGTGCCGTTGTAGAGGGCCATGACCCGGCGCACGTAGTCGCGGGTCTCCCGGTACGGGGGGATGCCGTTGTAGCGCTCGACCGCGCCCGGACCCGCGTTGTAGGCCGCCACCGCGAGGTCGACGCGCCCAGGGAAGCGGTCCATCAGGTGGCGCAGGTAGCGCGTGCCGCCGCCGACGTTCTCGTCCGCATCGTAGGGGTTCTGCACCTTGAGCTGGCTGGCGGTGCCGGGCATGAGCTGCATCAGCCCCATCGCGCCCTTGTGCGACCGCGCCTTCTGGTTGTAGCCGGACTCCACCTGGATCACCGCGCGGACCAGCTTGGGGTCGAGGCTCTGCGCCTCGGCATGCCGGTCGATGGCGATCTGGATGTCAGAGTCGGGGATCGGTACCAGCTTGTCGGACAGGCGCCGGGCTCGCTGCTGGACGCCCTCGTTGTAGATGATCCTCCGACCCTCGGCGCTGACGCCGAGACGCACCTGAGCAGCGCCAAGCGCCGGCCAGAGCGCGAGGAAGATCCAGGCCAGGACGATCGTCTTCTTCGTCACGTGCCGAACCCCACAAGCAATGCCGGACCCCTGGGGGTCCCGGCGGAGACAAAACTGATACGGCTTTACAGCGGTGGCTATCTTAGCAGGTTGGGTGGGGAGGTACGCAAGTCCTCACCCCCTGTCCCCCTCTCCCATCTCCCTCCCGCCCATCCCCGGGAGAGGGGGAACGCATGCGGGCGAGCCCGGCTAAAGCGAAGCCGACAAGGTCTGAAGACGTTCCCCCTCTCCCGGCGGGGGTTTGGGTGGGAGATGGGAGAGGGGGACAGGGAATGGGATCTACCGCGACGCCAGCTGCTCGCGAACCGCCTGCTCGACCGTCGCCAGCGCCTGGGGCAGATTCTCCGGCTGCTTGCCACCGGCCTGAGCGAAGTCGGGCCGGCCGCCGCCGCCGCCGCCAACGATCGGCGACAGGCGCTTGACCAGCTCGCCCGCCTTGATCCGGGGCGTCAGGTCCTTGGTCACCGCCGCCACGAGGCTGACGTTGCCGTCCCCTCGCGAGCCGATGACCACCACTCCCGAGCCGAGCTTGGAGCGCAGCGCGTCCGCCATGTCGCGCAGCTCGTTGGCCGGAGCGGGCGGCACCTCGCGGGCCAGGACCTTGATCCCCTCGACCAGACGCTCGTCGTCCGAGGGCCCGGCCGCGCCGGAGACGAGCTGCATCCGCAGCTTGCGCATCTCCTGCTCCAGCTCGTCCTGGCGCTGCCGGATCTGCTCGGCGCGCAGGAGCTGCTGCTCGTAGTCGCCCGACCGGATGCCCAGGCGCATCACCAGCTCCTGGTAGGCCGCGCGCTGCTGCCGCACCTCGGTCAGCGCGTAGCTTCCGGTCGCGGCCTCGATCCGGCGCACGCCCGAGGCCACACCGCGCTCGGTCTCGATCAGGAACAGGCCGATCTCGCCGGTGTTCTTCACATGACAGCCGCCGCACAACTCCAGGCTGAAGCCGGGGACGTTGACCGTCCGCACCCGCTCGCCGTATTTCTCGCCGAACAGCGCCATCGCCCCGGCGGCGATCGCCTCCTCGTAGCTGCGCCAGACGAAGTCCATGGCCACGGCACGGCGGACCCACTCGTTGACCAGGTCCTCCGTCTGCTCCATCTCCTGCCGGAACATGGCCCGGTGATAGGTGAAGTCGAAGCGTAGGCGGTCCGGAGCCACCAGCGAGCCGGCCTG
>JANOCF010000169.1:0-7365 GCA_031412055.1 Holophagales bacterium
CCGCTCCGGCAAGCTGGAGCAGCCCGCGGAAGAGCCCACGCCGGTTCTCGTCGGCAAGACAGCCCCGCGCAACCCCGTCGAGGAGACGGTCGCCGCCGTCTGGCACGACCTCCTCGGCGAGGACGGCTTCGGCGTCCACGACGACTTCTTCGACCTGGGCGGGAGCTCCCTCATGGCCGTCCAGCTCGGCAGCCTCCTCCGGCAGGCGCTCAAGGTCGACCTCCCCCTCGACTTCCTCTTCCAGGCCCCCACCGTGGCGGCGCTGGCGGAGCTCGTCGCCCGGCTCCAGCCTGAGGACGGCCGGCCTGCCGAGCGTCCCCGGTCCTCGTGCCTGGTGCCGCTCCAGGCGGGCGACGGCCGGCGCCCGCTGTTCATGGTCCACCAGGTGGGCGGCAACGTCTACACCTTCCGCGCCCTGGCCAGGGCCCTTGGAAAGGACCAGATTGTGTACGGCCTGAGGTCCAGGGGTCTGGAAGACGGCGAGGAGCCTTTCCAGTGTGTCGAGGACATGGCCGAGCACTACCTGGGGCTGGTGCGGAGCGTCCAGCCGGCCGGTCCGTACCGGATCGGCGGCGCCTCCATGGGCGGCATGGTCGCCTTCGAGATGGCGCATCGGCTGCGGGCCGCCGGAGAGACGGTCGAGTTGCTTACCTTGATGGACACCCCGTGCGGCGAGCAGATGCCGGCCCGCCGGATCTCCGGCGAGGAGATCGTCATCGGCGCGTTCACGGGCCGGGTCGAGCTGACCCCGGAGGAGCTGCTGCCCCTGACCCCCGACGAGCAGATCGCCCATGCCTTCGCCAGGGCGCGACAGGCAGGCACCCTGGCCGAGGACTTCGACGAGGGCGGCGCGCGGCGGCTCGTGCGGGTACTCCAGTCCAACATCGCGGCCCTGTACGCCTATCAGCCGCAACCCTACCCGGGACGGATGGTCTTCTTCCGCGCCGAAGAGCGGCGCCCGGGCGATCCTCCCCGCCCGGAGGTCGCCTGGATCGACCTCGCGCGCGCAGGATGCGATATCCTTCTGGTATCCGGTAATCACGAAACCATGCACGAGCTCCCCCACGTCCTGTCCATGGCGGAGCGACTGCGGAGCCACCTGGTGCCATGAGCCGAGACGTCCTCTCCCCTGCGCGCGGTCCTCCGCACGATGCGGCCTCGGGTCTCTGCCTTGAAGGTATCGCCCGATCCCGAAAGGCCAATTTCGGCCTCCGGTGCAAAAGGCTCCAGTGGAGGACACTTTGAAAACCCGAATCAAGCTCTTTGCGGCCGTATCCGTGGCCGCTCTCGCGCTGGGAGTTCCATCGTTTCTGCTGCTCCCCTCGATCGAACCCGGCAAGGCGTCATCCAAGGCCCTGCCGGAAGCCCGGCTGGCCAGCTTCGGCAAGCTCCAGACGCTTTATGCGGACTGGAAGACCGACCAGCAGCGCAACGGCGGCAACCGGAACTTCCTGATCGCCCTCGGCTGGTCCCGCGGGCTCTCCAGCGAGACCACGGAAGCGAGAGGCCTGACCCGCATCGACATGCTCAGCGGCGCGGCCAGGGTCGAGATCGAAGGACTCGACCCCGCGGAGGGGTGGGATGTCTGGCTGGTCGACAACCAGGAGGGCGCGCAGCGCAGCTCCCTGCCCGAGCGCGGCGACCTCATGCACAAGCTGGGGCGGCTCAGCAGGGATGGCCGGAAGGCCGTGCTCAGCGCCCGCTTCGACCGCAGCCTGTTCAAGGATTTCCAGGTCGACGTGGTGGCCGTGACCCGCGAGGGGATCCGGCCCGAGGAGGGGACCGTCCTGTTCGGCTCCCCGAACCTGTTCCAGCGCCTCAGCACGCAGGCGACGCGGGCGAGCCATGAGCCGCGCAGGAGGCCGGCGGGTCCCATCGCGTCCATCCTGGCCCCGCGGATGGCCTTCGCCGATACTCCTTTCAACAGCCTCGACCCGCTGATCGCCCAGGGGGCGGACCTGTTCTTCAATCAGACCTTCAGCGGCAACGGCCGCACCTGCGGGACCTGCCATCCGGCGGAGAACAACTTCACCATCGATCCCACTTTCATCGCCACCCTGCCCGCGAACGACCCGCTCTTCGTGGCCGAGACCAACCCCAACCTGGCGGTCAACTTCGAGAAGACCAAGCTTCTTCGGGAGCTCGGCCTGGTGCTCGAGAACGTCGACGGATTCGACGACCTCGACAACAAGTTCGTCATGCGGGGCGTCATGCACCTGCAGGGTCTTTCCCGCTACCTGGCTCCGGGCAACCCGAACCCCGGGGGTGACGGCTCGACGGTGCCGCCGAACCAGCGCACCGGCTGGGGCGGCGACGGCGCACCGGGCAGCGGCACGCTGCGCGACTTCGCGACCGGCGCCGTGGTCCAGCACTTCACCAACTCGCTCAACCGGGTCCCGGGCGTGGACTTCCGTCTTCCCACCGACGCCGAGCTCGACGCGCTGGAAGCCTTCCAGCTCGCCCTCGGCCGGCAGGACAACCCCAACATCAGTACCATCCAGCTCAAGAACGCGATGGCCAACCTGGGCCGCGTGCAGCACAACGGCCTGAGCGCCCGGTGCAACGTCTGCCACATCAACGGCGGCGCGAACTCGGGGCCCTTCCTGACCAACCGCAACTTCGACATCGGCGTCGGCCGGCTGCCCAACCACCCCGCCAACGTGATCGATCCGGGCAACCTCCCGCCCGACGGCGGCTTCGGCATCACCCCCTCCTTCGACCCGGTCACCAACGAGTTCCGCGGCTACGGCAACACCAACAACGACATCCGGTTCAACTCCGTGCCGGGCATCGAGGCGGTCGACACCGCGCCCTTCTTCCACAACAATGCCGTCTTCACCATCGAAGAGGCCGTCGGCTTCTACAACAGCCAGGCGTTCAAGAAGTCCCAGGCGGGCGGAAACCTGCCGACGCTGGCGATGGAGACCACGGAAGTGGAGAACATCGCGGCGTTCCTGCGTGTCATGAACGCCCTGGAGAACATCCGCGCCTCGCTCGAGCTCGATCAGGCGGCCGCGGAGGAGAGCGACCGCGACACCGCCAAGAGCCTGGCCCGGCTGGCCTCTTTCGACACCGAGGACGCCGCGCAGGTGCTGGAGCAGCGCTTCCTTCACCCGCCGGCCGTCCAGAAGCTGAAGCTGGCGTTCGTGGCGGAGAAGGCGGCCGCCCTGGCCAACGGCAAGCCCGTGCGCGACGCTCTGCTCAACAAGGCGATCCAGCTCAAGCAGGCTGCCCGCGCGGAAATGATCGTCGAGTAGGCGCTCGGTTCCGCTGATATCTTCACGGTGAGGGCCGGTTCGCTCGGGCCCTCACCTTTCTTTTTGAACGGGGAGGATCGATGAGTCCGATGACCTCGAACGTGAGCGCGATGGCCCTCCTGGCGCTGGGCCTGGCAGCGAGTGGAGCTCAGGCCGCTGAAAAGACGTCCGCGGATCTGCGTCAGCAGGTTCGCGTCTGGCGGACGGCGCACGAGAAGGAAGTGGTCGGTGAGCTGTCCAGCCTGCTGGCCCTGCGCAACGTGGCCTCGGACCGGGCCGACATCCAGCGCAACGCCGACCACCTGCTCGGCATGCTGCGGCAGCGCGGCTTGCAGGCGCGGCTGCTCACGGCCGGGGACGCGCCTCCCGCCGTCTACGGCGAGCTTCTTTCCCCGGGAGCGAAGCGGACCGTGGTCTTCTACGCCCACTACGACGGCCAGCCCGCCGACACGGCCGACTGGGGAGGAGCCGACCCCTGGAAGCCCGTGCTGCGCAGCGGACCGCCCGGACCGGCCGGCAAAGAGGTGGACCTTGCCGCGGCAGTCTCCGCGGCGAGCCCCCTCGATCCCGAGCTGCGGCTCTACGCCCGTTCGTCCAGCGACGACAAGGGGCCGATCGTAGCCATGCTGGCCGCCCTGGACGCCCTGAAGGCCGCCGGGGTCCGGCCCGGCGTCAACATCAAGATCTTCCTGGAAGGGGAGGAGGAGGACGGCTCCCCTCACCTGACGAGCATCCTGGAGGCGCACCGCGACCTCCTCAAGGCCGACGCCTGGATCCTCGGCGACGGACCGGTCCACCAGAGCCGCGCGATGCAGGTCGTCTTCGGCGCCCGCGGGGTCATGGGGGTCGAGATGACCGTCTACGGCCCGTCGCGCGCCCTGCACAGCGGCCACTACGGCAACTGGGCGCCCAATCCGGCGGCGCTGCTCGTGCAGCTCCTCGCCCAGCTCCGGGGTCCGGACGGAGAGATCCGGATCGCCGGCTTCGAGGACGACGTGCGCCCGCTCTCCGAGAGCGAGCGGGCAGCCTCGGCGGCCATGCCTCCCGTCGAGGAGGCGCTGCGGCAGGAGCTTGCCCTGGGCTGGACGGAAGGAGGAGACGAGCGCCTGCAGGACCAGGTCATGCGGCCCGCCCTGAACATCCGCGGGCTCAAGTCGGCGCAGGTGGGGCAGGGGGCGAGGAACGCGATTCCCACCGAGGCGTCGGCCTCCATCGACTTCCGCCTGGTTCCGGACCAGGACCCCGCCAAGGTGCGGGAGCGGACCGAGGCCCATCTGAAGAGCCTGGGCTTCCATGTCGTCCACGAGGAGCCGGGCGTCGAGATCCGGCGCGCCCATCCCAAGGTCGTGCGCCTCGCCTGGGATGACGGCTATGCCGCGGCCCGCACCTCCATGGATCTGCCCGTATCCCGCGCCGTGCTGAAGACCCTGGAGGAGATGCAGGGCAAGCCCGTGGTGAAGGTCCCGATGCTGGGCGGCAGCGTGCCCATGTCGATGTTCACCGATACCCTGAAAGTGCCGGTCATCGCGGTGCCGATCGTCAACCACGACAACAACCAGCACGCCGCCCACGAGAACCTGCGCCTGCAGAACCTCTGGGACGGCATCGAGGTCTTCGCCGCCCTGTTCGCCCGCCTGGATTGGTGAGTTGGCGCGGCTTTTGAATTATCCTTCCGGAGTCCGCTGAACTGGCGGACGATCCAGGAGGATCAGACTCATGTCATCTTCGTTCGGAGTATACCTGGCCGGCTTCATCGTCCTGATCATCGGACTCGCGATCGGCGCCCACCTGCTGGGAGCGCCGCCGATGTGGATCGGGGTCGGCGTTATCTGTCTGCTCGGAATCGCCATCCTGAGCGCGGTGAAGAGAACCCAGAGCACCCGTCCGACCGGCAGTGCCGGTGGGAACTACCCCCCGTCCGGTCCGACCAACCTTCGCTGAGAACGGCCGATATGAGTAGGGGCGCAGCATGCTGCGCCCCTACATCCGCTCGCTGAATTCCGGACCCTTACAGAACCGTCTCGCGGACGACCTCGTCGACGGTGGTCATGCCGTCGCGGATCTTCTGCAGGCCGCTCATGCGCAGCGTCATCATGCCGTTCTGCATGGCTTTGTGGCGCAGCTCGAACGAGCTGGCGCCGGAGAGGATCATCTCCCGCAACTCGTCGCCTACCTCCAGCACCTCGTAGAGGCCGACGCGCCCCTTGTAGCCGGTGTTGCTGCAGCGCTCGCAGCCCCGGCCCTTGAAGAGCTTGAGGGTGCGCGACTCGTGCTCGGAGAAGCCGGCGCCCACCAGGCCCGCGGGCGGCACCTCCATCGGCTCCTTGCAGAAGGAGCAGATGCGGCGCACGAGCCGCTGGGCCACGATCAGATGCACCGACGTGGCCACCAGGAAGGGCTCGATGCCCATGTTCATCAAGCGGTTGATGGTCGCGGGCGCGTCGTTGGTGTGCAGCGTCGAGAGCACGAGGTGGCCCGTCATGGCGGCCTTGATCGCGACCTCGGCGGTCTCGAAGTCCCGGATCTCGCCCACCAGGATGATGTTCGGGTCCTGCCGCAGGAACGAGCGCAGCGAGGCGGCGAAGTTGAGGCCGATGTTCTCGCGCATCTGGACCTGGTTGATCCCGGAGAGGTTGAACTCCACCGGGTCCTCGGCGGTCATGATGTTGACCTCCGGGGTGTTGATGCGCTGGAGCGCCGAGTACAGCGTGTTGGTCTTGCCCGAGCCGGTGGGACCGGTGACCAGCACCATGCCGTAGGGGCGGAGAATGGCGGTCTCGAACTTGCGCAGCGACTCCACCTCGAAGCCCAGCTTGGTCATGTCGAGCATGAGCTTGTCCTTGTCGAGCAAGCGCATGACGATCTTTTCGCCGAACAGCGTGGGCAGGATGGAGACGCGGTAGTCGAGGTCCTTGCTCTTGCCCGAGATCTTGGTCTTGATCTTGATGCGGCCGTCCTGGGGCAGCCGCTTTTCGGCGATGTCGAGCTTGGCCATGATCTTGATGCGGCTGGTGATCGCCTCCTTGAGCTTCAGGGGGGGCCGCATCATCTCGTAGAGGAGGCCGTCGATCCGGTAGCGGACCCGGTAGTCCTTCTCGTACGGCTCGATGTGGATGTCGGAGGCGCCGCGCTTGATCGCGTCGGTGAGGATCAGGTTCACCAGCTTGACGACCGGCGCCTGCTCGGACTCCTCCTCGAGCGTGGCGAGGTCGAGATCCTCTTCCTCCTCCAGGACCTCGAGGTCGCTGCCCGACTCCTCGGAGAGGTCCTCCATGACCTTCTTCAGCTCGATGGCGTGCGTCGAGCCGTAGTACTTGTCGATGGCGGCGCGGATGGCCGTCTCGGAGGCCACGACCGGCTCCACCTTGTAGCCGGTCATGAACTTCACGTCGTCCATGGCGAACACGTTGGTAGGGTCGGTCATGGCCACGGTGACCGTGGCCCCGGCCTTGGTGACGGGGAAGATCGTGTACTTGCGCGCGATGTCCGCCGGGATGATCTTGACCACCCCCTCGTCGATCTCCATGTTGTTGAGGTCGACGGAGGGGACCTTGAACTGCTCGGACAGCGCATCCACGAGCTGCCGCTCGGTGATGTGCCCCAGCTTGATCAGATTCGTGCCGAGGCGTCCGCCCTGTTCTTTCTGGAGGGCGAGGGCTTCCTGGAGCTGGACCTGGTTGAGCCGGCCGCTGCGGACCAGCAGCTCTCCAAGCTTGTCCGGTGCGGCCTGTGCGGCGGGTCTGCGGGCTGCGCTTTCCGGTGGTGGTGCCATGCAATCTCCGTATAGCCCCCGCCTGCGCGAGGTACTGCCGTGGATCTCCTCGTCTGATTGTCCTGGTTGCGCAGTCTAACAGCCGGTGGGAAGGGGGGTCAACGAGAGATCTTTAAGAATACTTCGGCTCGCTCCGCCACCCGGTCCGGCGGAATCTCCAGCAGGCAGGCCTTGGTCTCGTCGAAGCGGCGGTAGCAGAAGCTGCAAGGGAGCCGTTTCCACATCGCCCGCTCGGGAGCTCCGTAGGGTCCGTGCCGCGCCGGGTCGGTCGGTCCCATCAGCATCAGGACCGGAGTGCCCATGGCGTGCGCCAGGTGCGTGGGGCCGGAGTCGCCC
>JANOCF010000170.1:0-4107 GCA_031412055.1 Holophagales bacterium
TCCGCGGGGTCGTCGATTGCCACGTCCGGGGCACGCGCTTCGGCATCGGGGTGGACCCCGCCGACGGGCTGTTGCGCCAGGGGGCGGAGGGGTATCAGCTCACGTGGATGGACGCGAAGGTGGGCGACTGGGTCGTGACCCCGCGGCGCGGCAAGGCGGTGGAGATCAACGCGCTCTGGTACAACGCCCTGAAGCTCCTGGAGGGCTGGCTGAGCGAGCGGGGCGGCGAGAGCCTCGACGCGGCGCGGGGGATCTCCGAGCACGCCGCGCGCGCCCGCGAGTCGTTCAACCGCCGGTTCTGGTACGCGGAGGGTGGCTATCTCTACGACGTGCTGGACGGCGAGTCCGGGGACGATCCCGCCTGCCGTCCGAACCAGCTGTTCGCCATCTCCCTGCCTCATCCGGTCCTGGACCGGGAGCGCTGGGAGCCGGTGCTCCGGGTCGTTCGCGACGCGCTGCTCACCCCGGTCGGACTGCGGTCGCTGGCCCCGGGCCATCCCGACTACAAACCGAAGTACGACGGCGACCTCCGCGACCGCGACGCGGCCTATCACCAGGGGACGGTCTGGGGCTGGCTGATCGGCCCCTTTGTGGACGCCTGGCTGCGCGTCCATCCTGACGATCAAAAGGGAGCGCGAGCGTGTCTCGAAGGGTTCCTGCCGCATCTGGGCGAGGCCTGCCTGGGGTCGATCAGCGAGGTCTTCGACGCCGAGGAGCCGTTCACGCCCCGCGGGTGCGTGGCCCAGGCCTGGAGCGTGGCCAAAGTCCTGCGCTGCTGGGTCAAGACGGAGGAGTAAAAGCTTCATTCCCAGCGGCAGCGCTGGGCGTCCCGCTCCGAGGCCGAGGCGAGCCGGCAGGGCGCGGGGCGGTCGCGGTCACCGCTGCGGATCAGCCGGCAGTCCAGGACCAGCCGGGTGTCGCCGGTCAGGTCGATCTCGGACTCCACCTGCTTGAAGTGCTCCTTCCAGATCTCGTACCGGTACTTGCCCGGGAAGAGGTGCGAGACGATGTCCGCCGTCGACGTCTCGACCGGGTCGGAGGGGAGGCTCCGCGGGTAGATCCTCACCATGGCGCCGTCCTCGGGGGAGCTGAGGATGCACAGGCTGCGGCGCGGTGACTCCCCGCTGGAGCCGAGAAAGTCCAGGACCCGCTTGAGCAGCGGCTGGACCTTCTTCTTCTCGACCGCGCTCGGCTCCTCTTCGGGCAGCAGGGGCAGCAGCTCGATCCGGGCCGCGGCCTCGTCCAGCAGGTCGGCGGTGTAGTCCCGGAAGGCGGTCAGCTCCGGATACGGGAACGCCCGCGGGATCTCCGCCCGGGTGGAGGCGATCAGCGCGAGGAGGTCCGGCCTCGCGTAGAGATGACCTTTGCGGGTCTCGGGCAGCGAGCGCACCCCGGAGTCCAGGTTCCCGGCGATCCGCCGCGCCTCGTACTGGAACGCGTGCCCGACGAGCGTCAGGTACTCCTCGCCCAGGAAGGGGGACGTGCTGTCCTCGACCTCGACTTCAATCCGGAAAGGTCCGTTGCCCGCCAGCCAGGTGACGTTGCGCGCCGCCGCGTTGCGCAGTCCGCCCGAGGTGGACACGGTCTGGACCGTGCCCCCGTCCAGGGTCGCGAGGTTCGGAGCGGTGTTGCGCAGACGCAGGCGGACCGGCTCCTTGGTGCCCAGGACCATCCAGGTCACGGGAACCGTCTGCAGCGGCTGCAGGTTCAGGAACGGGGGGAACCGGCGGATCTGGACCGCCACGACGCTGTCCTCGCGCGTGTCGAAGCCCACTGCCACGGAGCCGGAGAGGCGATGGGGACCCAGGCCGACCTTGGTGCAGAGGGAGCGCTTGGAGGACGCGATCCACGATCCGGCCGGCCGGCCGTCGATCAGGATTCCAGCCTTGGCCGACTCGCCGGGGAACCAGCCGCAGGCGCAGACGACCCCGTCCTGCACCCAGCGGGAGCCGCAGCGGGACAGGCGCGGCCAGGGAGGCTCCTCGGCGCCCGGCGGAACGACCCGGACCTGTTCCAGGCCCGAAGCCTCCACCAGCCGCTGCCCCTTGGGATCGAGATAGACCACCTGCAGCGGTCCCATGGGGTGGAGATCTGAGGGGAGTTGGACGCGCAGACGGAGCGGCTCCGAGTTTTCTTCAGACAGCGCAATGGGCCGCGCCTCGGCTCCGGCCACGAGCCAGCGGCCGCCGGGCGGTGTCCTGGCCGGGTTCAGGGGCGTGAACTCGATCACTTCGCCGGGGGAGACCAGCGGCGGCAGCCGGACGAGACCTTCCAAGTGACCGGCCGTCTCCGGCTGGCTCGAAATTGGAGCGGGGGGTGGAATGCCCATCCTTCCCGGGCGTGTCGGGAGGTCGGGCAGCAGGCCGAGACCGGCCGCGGCCATTGCAGCCATGAAGGCCAGGAAGATCTTTCCCATACCGGCGCCTGACGGACGAAGCAGCGCTCGCCTCGACGACTGGCGGGCTGGGACAAGTTTAGCAGGTTGAGCGGTCAGCGGGCCGGCTCAACTCGACCGCCGGACCTCCGTCCTCCCAGGACGCTGAAGGGATTGATCGGGTCGCCCTCCCACCAGCGCTTTTCTGCGGTCAGCCGGTAGATGGCGAAGTGGAGGTGCGGGTTGTCCGGTCCCGCGTTGCCCGTGATGCCGACGTAGCCGATCACCTGGCCGCGCCGCAGCATCGCCCCTTCCTTGAGACCCTCGGCATAGCGGTCCAGGTGGGCGTAGTAGTAGGCGTAGGCCTCGGAGGGGTCGAACTGGTAGATCGTCAGTCCGCCCTGCTTGCTGGTGAACAGCTTGGCGATCCGGCCGTCCTCCACCGCCACCACCGGCGTGTTCTTCGGGGCGATGATGTCGATGGCCTTGTGGACCCGACCGCCGCTGCGCGAGTCTTCGAAGGTGTTCTGGAGATCCTCCGGGCGGATGCCCTGCACCGGCAGGAGCAGGTTGCGCCGGTCCAACTCGGGGCTCGACGGCGAGATTTGAGAGGCCGGGGGAACGCCGGCCCGCGGGCCGGGCTGCTCACCGGTCCAGGGCCGGGATCTTGAAGGAGCACCGGCGATCGGCGGCGGGCTCTCCACGGGCGCGGGCCGGACCTCGACGTTCTCATCGGTCTCATCGGGCGACGCCGCGGGCAGACCGTCCTCGGTGCGGAACCCGCTGTATGCCCAGACGATGAAGAGCACGGTCAGCGCGCCGAGCACGAAGCCTCCGAGCCCGGCCGATACGACCGCCCAGTTGGTCTTCTTCTCCCGCCTGTCCCGTGCCGTGCTCATGGCTGGAAGAGTACGGGCGTCCCCGGCTTCACGAGACTCGCCAGAGTGGCCGCGTCCCAGTTGGTCAGCCGCACGCAGCCGTGCGACTCCGTGCGGCCGATCATCCTGGGCTCGGGCGTGCCGTGGATTCCGTAGTGCTCCTTGTCGAGATCGATCCAGACGACCCCCACCGGGTTGTTGGGACCGGCGGGAATCTTGGCTTTCGAGTGCGTGGGGTCGGCGTCCCAGAACAGGTCCGGGTTGTAGCTGAAGGTCGGGTTCTTGGCTACTCCCTTGACCTTCCAGTCGCCGATCGGCAGCGGGTCGTGCTCGCTGCCCGCGGAGACCGGGGCGAAGAACAGCACGTCGCCGCCGCGCTCGACCACCAGGGTCCGGTTCTCCTTGGAGACGACCACCCGGACGTCGCCCTTCTCCGCGGCCGGCGCCTGCGCCCGGGCATTGGGCACCCGGATCGCCTCGCCGGCGGCGAAGCGGGCCTGGGGGTTGAGCTTCTTCAGGAACTCGGGCGAGGTGTGGAACGTCTCGCTCAGCATCTCCAGGATCGAGGTGTAGCCCAGGGCTTCGAGCTTGGACTTCTCCTCCATGTCCTCGGGGATCTTAGGGACGAACGGTCCGTCCGCGTCCTCAGGGGTGACCGTGTACTCCACGAGGGCCGAGCCGTTCCCCGCCGCGAGCAGGTTCTCCCAGGTCTTCGCGTCGAGCTTGCCGGTGACCGGCAGGTCGTGCGCCTCCTGGAAGGCGGACAGGGCTTTCCGGGTGTTCATGCCCGCCTTGCCGTCGATCAGGCCGGGCGAGAAGCCGGCCCTGTCGAGGAGGACCTGGATATCCAGGTCC
>JANOCF010000171.1:0-2186 GCA_031412055.1 Holophagales bacterium
CGGGAGGAACTACCAGACCGCGGCCGCGAAACTCGCCGCCCGCGATCCTCACTCCGGGCTTCAACGACCCCTCGAGATCACGGCCACAAACTCCATCCTCATCTGCTCCTTGAGGACAAAGAGGTAGACCGGCTGGGTCACCCCCTGCAGCTCCACGGTCTTGTTGTCCGGCGTGAAGCGGACGACCCGGAAGCTGTTCCCGTCCGTCCGCTTGAGGATGTCCTGCTCCCGGGGCTCGTAGTCGACCGGCAGCTCCTCCACGCCCCGGAGATCCCGGACCTTGACCTCCACGTCCTTGATCACCTGGATCACCCGCGAGAGGTTCAAGGTCAGCGGGTCGTAGCGGCCGTAGCGGATGACCTCGAGCGCCTCGCCGGGGATCTGGAGGCGCAGCTCGCAGTGCTCGATCCACATCCCGTCCACGCCCTTGGACATGTTGTGGGACTCCGCGAGGTCCTCCGCCTTGAGGCGGTTGATCGCCCCGCTCAGCTCCTCCGGGCTCAGCTCCGCGAGCCCCATCCACTCGTTCCCGGTCGGGCCGTCCGTCACGCGGACGGTGCCGTTCTCGAAGAGCGTGACCTCCCGATGGCCCAGCTCGTTGCCGCAGCCATAGCGGAACACCTCGACGGAACGGTTAGAGCCCGCGAGGAGCGGCGAGGCCAGGGAGGCCATCATCAGGAACCAGATCAAACGTCGCATCAACTTCCTTCCTTCGCCTCCAGGGCGTACCGCAGCTCCTCACCGGCTTCGATCCGGCCGTCCAGCCGGGCGCGCCGCGTAGCCTTCAGGGCTTCTCCCAGCCGGGGACCGGGCGGAAACCCGGCCGCCAGCAGGTCGGCACCGCGGATAGCCAGCTCGAAGGGCCGCAGCTCGGTCAGATCCCGGCGAACCCAGGACCGGACCATCTCGTCCTCGCCGGCCATCATCATCAGCAGCTCCTCCCCCGCCAGCGGCTCCAGGACCTCGGCCGCTTGGTGCGGCTGGAGATCGTCCGGCTGAAGTCTCGTCAGCGCTCCGTCCACCCGCGACGGGAACGACGTGAGAAGACGGCGGTCCTCGCCCGCGAGCATCAGCCGGTCGGCCAGCCGGGCGAGCTCCGATTCGTCGAAGTCGCCCGCCAGGGCCATCAGGTGCAGGCGCCAGACCCGCACGGGAGGATCGGAGAGTCCTTCAAGATGGTACCAGTCCCAGGCCGCTCGCGCGCCCCGGAGCCGCTCCCGGGTTGAATCCGTCAGCTCGATCCTCGGGTGAAGCACCCGCAGCAGGCCCAGCTCGGCCAGGCGTTCGATCCCGCGCAGGGCCAGGGCAGGCTCGTCCAAAAGCAGGATCAGCTCGTCCCGCAGCCGCGATCCGGAGAGCTGGTCGAACGTGCCCAGCTCCAGTGCAACCTCGACCAGCCGCAGTGTCTCCGGCGAGATGTGGAGGCCCAGGCGAAGCTCCAGCCGAACGGCCCGCAGTACCCGGGTCGGATCGTCGACGAAGGAGAGGCTGTGCAGGACCCGGAGCGTCTTCTCCTTGAGGTCGTGCCGGCCGCCGAAGTAGTCGATCAGCACGGGCGTCTCGTCCGGGCCGAGGCGGATCGCCAGAGTGTTGATCGTGAAGTCGCGCCGGAAGAGGTCCTGGCGCAGGATCGAGGTCTGCACCTCGGGCAGGGCCGCGGGAGCGCGATAGAACTCGCTGCGCGCCGTGGCGATGTCGATATGGAAGCCCTCGGGGCCGACCACTACGGCGGTCAGGAAGGCAGGATGCGTCCGCACCCGGCCTCCCAGCTCCTCGGCCAGGAGCGCCGCGAACCCCAGACCGTCGCCCTCCACCACGAGATCCAGGTCGCGGTTCTCCCGGTCCAGGAGCAGGTCGCGCACCAGTCCGCCCACCAGGTATACGGGGATGCCGTGCCGCCGGGAGACCTCCGCTATCTGCCGCACGCGCCCGAGCAGAGGAGGCGGCAGACGCTCCTCCAGGAGGCGGACGATCTTCTCCTTGCGCTCGCCGAGCTGCTCGGTCCGGCGGTCGAAACGCCGCTCGAAATCCGACAGGCGGCCGTGGAGGTGCCGGAGGAGCTGCATCCGCGTGATCAGCCCCAGGGGACGTTTCGACGGATCTCCGACCAGGATGAACCGCGGGTGGCGCGCGACCATCCGTTCTCCAAGCTCCTCGACCGCCGCGGACGGATCGGCCCACTCCAG
>JANOCF010000172.1:0-5012 GCA_031412055.1 Holophagales bacterium
AGGAGCCAGGCCCTGCAGCCCGGAAGGCTCGATCTCTTTGCCCGACTCGTCCTGCGCATTCCTCTGTCGGCTCTCCTGCCCGCCAGCTTCCAGCGTCTCGACCGGCTGGTCTCGCGATTCTGGATTGTTAAATCTTCCAAGACAGGATCGATCATTGAAAGTGCTCACAGAACGAGCGAATCGTTGACAATTGTCTGAGCACCCCGATGCGGTGGCCGCATAACTCTCTGATTCTCCTTGCTTTCCCAATCTTTACTGATACAGTCCGCGCCTCCCCGGTCGGCACTGAACGACCATCAGAAACTCTGCATCTGGAGGTCGCGTTGGAAAAACGTCTCGCAAAAAAGGTTGACATTGTCACTTCTCCCCTGCTAAGGTCCCGCTATCAAATCGATCGCTTGAGCACTGACGAGCCCGCCCCCGTTCGGGTTGGCCGTCCCCACAGCGGGTAAGGCAGTCCACTCCCCAACCCACTGTGGAACACAACAACCTGGGCGGGCGGATGTGTGGTGGACCGTACCAAGAAATATAGGGGTCTGTGCAAATGAGTATCGCTTTACCGTATGTCTCTAGCTTCACTCGCACCCTGCTTCTCGCACTCCTCGCACTGGCCACAGGCCCCATCACTGACTCGGCATCCGCCTACTCCGCTCCTGTCCCTTCGCAGCTCATCCTCACCGTGCGCGAGACCGCCGGCGTCGCCCGCAGCGGCGAGGTGGTGCGCTCCGGAATCCCGATCCCTCGCAGCCTCAACCTTCGCGGCACCGGCTCCCTCGCGGTGGTCGACGCCTCCGGCAAGGCCGTGCCTGCCGAATTCCTGGTCACCGCGCGCTGGAACACGGGCAAGGACAACACCGCGGCCCCCATCCAGTGGCTGCTCGTGACCTTCCCGGCCTCGGTCTCCGTCAGGGGTAGCGCCTCCTACCAGCTGGTCACCAACGGCTCGGTGGCCAACCCGGCCCCGGCCCGGCCGCTGCGGCTCACCCAGAACGGCAACCTGGTCACGGTCGATACCGGCGCCGCCGTCTTCCGCTTCGGCTCCGACCCCGGCGCCCTGTTCGAGGAGGTGCTGCTCGACAACGGCACCCGGGTGATCGGCGGCAGCGATCTGTCCCTGCGCGCCAACGGCGCCTCGGCGAGCCACTCCACCACCCGGAACATCCGCATCGAGCACGCCGGTCCCCTGTCCGCCGTGGTCGTGGTCCATGGCGCCTACGATCTGGCCCCCATCGGCAACGGCCAGATGGGCACCGTGCGGCGCTACGTGTTCACCGCCGGCTCCCCCACCGCCGTGGTCCGCCACGTGGTGCAGTGGGAAGGGAACCTCGCCTGCAACGGCTGCACGAAGACGACCGCCGGCGCGCCCAACGGCGTGCGCGTCCAGCAGGTGCGCGACACCCTGGCCGTCGAGCTGGGCGGCACCCCTTCGGTCACGGCGGTCGGCGACTTCGACGCCGCCGCGGTGACGAAGAGCGTCGGCTCCGGGCAGACCGCCTCCGTGCGCCAGCTCCTGCGGTCCAGCCGCACCGCGCCCCTCTCCTTCCAGGTGGACGTCGCGGGCTCGGCCGCCGGCGGCGGCCAGGCGGACGGCGGCATGCTCGCCGCGAGCGGCACCAACGGTGCCGTCGCCGTCGGGCTCTCCCGCATGCACCGTTACGAGCCCCAGGCCCTGCGCGTCCTGGCGGACGGCAGCATGTCCATCGACGTGGTCGACACCGACGCCTGGCTGGCCCATCACCAGGGCCTGTTCGCGGAGATGGCCGTGTCGGCCCTGGCTCCCAACCCGACGCGCGCCCTGCTCGACCGGGTGGTCTGGGCGCCGCTCAACCGCCCTCTGCGCGCCTGGCCCCAGGCGGCCTGGTTCGCCTCCTCCGACGCGGTCGACGAGTTCCCGGTCGGCACCCTGCCGGCGTCGCTCGCCTCGTACGACACGGTGATCCGGTCCGTCCTCGACCGTACTCTCCGGAAGACAGACGAGCTGGGGATCGCGGGCCTGACCACCTTCGGCGTGTTCCCCCGCTACTGGGGCAAGGACGGCGCCGACGGCGAGATCGACTGCACGGGCACCGCCGACCCCACGCCCGGCGAGACCTGGGACGACAAGTTCTGGTGCACCACCTGGACGGACTACCACAGCACCTCCTCGACGGCCCCGATCTGGGCCATGCGGACGGGCGAGGTCGAGTGGCTGGACGAAATCTCCGTCCCCGCCGCCCTGCGCACGCTCCACACGCAGATCATGCGCTGCGGCCCCACCGAGAAGTGGTTCTACTGCGGCCAGTCGCCGGCCGGCTACGGCGGCTACCGGGTCGACTTCAACAGCTCGCACGCCTACTTCGAAAACCTCTACCTCTATTACTGGCTCACCGGCGACTCCACGGTGACCGAGACCCTGCGGCGCGGCGGCGAGAACATGCGCCGCATGCAGTGCGACACCCGCGGCCCCAAGCCGGTCGCCGAACCGCTCACCGGCCCCGGCGGCCCGGCCTGTGGCCCGGACCAGATCTCCACCACCTCCGAGTTCGCCGGCCGCGTGCCCTCGCAGTGGATCAACGCCTTCCGCTTCCTCGGCCACGCGAGCGAGGACGGCACCTTCCTGGAGGACTTCCGCTCCGCGATGTCCCGCGCCTTCACCCAGCACTACGTCGAGGCCGTCCGCAACGGCGTCTCCTACGGCTTCCTCGGCGAGCGCGCCGTCACTCCCGGCACCTACCTCGACGGTCCCGTGTGGATCCAGGGGTTCTACGACACGAACAACATGTTCCGTCTCCTGCGCGACACCGGCGACGCCCCTCTCGGCAACCCGGCGATGACGCCGAGCCGGGTCATGACCGGCATCGCCCGCACGCTCAAGGACATCGAGCCCACGGTGATGGGCGACGGGACTTTTGACAGCGACTGGCCGAGGAACATCGAGTACGCCTACTCCGGCAGCCGCATCGGCGGCACCCTGGTCTCCACCGTCCCCAACGACCGGCCGATCTTCACGCCGGAGAAGGTCGCCTCCATGGCGCTCTTCCTGCGCCTGGGCGAGCTGACCGGGGACGCCGATTTCACGCGCAAGGGCGAGGAGCTGACGCTGATCGCCCTCCAGGCCGCCACCAACGAGCGCGCCCCTCTGGGCAAGCTCAACGGCCAGTACCTGACGCGCCTGCACGCCGCCGTCGCCCGCATGGCCGGCGGTTCCACGCCGCCGCCGCCACCGCCGACGGCTCCGGCCGCGCCGGGCAACCTCCAGGCGCAGGCGGTCTCCGCGACCGAGGTCCAGCTCACCTGGGCCGACAACTCCGGCAACGAGGACGCCTTCCGCGTCGAGCGGAAGATCGGCACCACGTTCCAGGAGGTCCAGGTGACGGCAGCGAACGCCACCGGAGCCCGGATCACCGGCCTCGCCGCCTCAACGCTCCACACCTTCCGTGTGCGGGCGACCAACGGCGCCGGCGCCTCCGGCTACAGCAACCTGGCCACCGCAACGACCCCGAGCACCGTCGTGGCCGGCCCCTCCAACCTCGTGGCCACGGCGGCCGCGGCTACCGAGATCCGCCTCAACTGGGTGGATACCACGGCCAACGAGACCAACTTCCTGATCGAGAAGATCACCGACGGCGTCTTCAGGCAGTTCAAGATGGTGGGCTCGAACATCACCACCGTGAAGATCACCGGCCTGACCCCGGGGACCCAGTACACCTTCCGCGTGCGCGCCGCGCTCTCGGTCGGCGGCTACAGCGGCTACAGCAACACCGCCGTCGCCAGTACTCCCAGCGGCACGACCGCCGCCCTGGCCGCTCCGCAGCCGCTCACGGCCCGGCCCGTCTCCACGACCGAGGTCGAGCTCACCTGGACGGACCGCTCCAAGGGCGAGACCTCGTACCGCATCGAGAAGCTGGTCGATGGCGTCTATCGGGAGATCCGGAGCCTCGGACCCGATCAGGCGAGCGCCCGGGTCGCGGGCCTCAGCGCCGGCCGCTCCTACACGTTCCGCGTGCGGGCGACCAGCGCCGACGGCTCATCGCCCTACAGCAACGTCATCCAGGTAACCACCAGGCGCTGAGCCGTCCCGCGGACCGCGCTTGAACACCGGCCGGCGATCTCCGGATCGCCGGCCGGTTCCTTTTTTGCAGGATGCGACAGCATGCCTCGGACCTCGACGAGACGGAGAGATCTCCGGCGGGTGGCCCTCGCCCTGCTGCTCGCCGCCTGCGTGCTGCTCGCAGCCTGCGGAGGGCACGAGCCTTCCCGCGCCGCCGAGCCGGACGGCGCCTATCTGTCCTACCTCCGCCAGGCCCCGGAGTTCCGCCGCGTGCGGCAGGACAGCGTCGCAACCGGAGACGAGGGGCGTTGGGACTCCTGGGTCTACATGCCCTGGCGCTACCGCTGGCACGTAGGCACGGACCGCCGCGGCGGCGAGTTCGCCCGGGACTACGGAATCAACGGCGGCGTCATGGACCACGGCCTCGGTCCCCTCGAGTGGCTGGAGCGCTGGAATCTCCGCTTCTACAACGATCACACGGCGGGCAAGGGCTCGCTCTACCTCATGCCCACGCAACTCGGGAAGGATTTGCGCGACCCCCGGGCCGTGCGCCCCCGTCCGGTCGATCCCGGCCTGGCGCGCGAGCTCGGCGCCACCGTCGCCGGCAATGTCAGTCTGGTGCGGCGCAGTCCGCTGCGCATCGCTTACTCGCTGGACGACGAGATCTCCACCGGCTCGTTCGTGCGCCCAATCCCCTGGCGGATCAACGACGACGATCAGGCTTACGAGCGCTGGCTCGGCACCTACTACGGCGGCCATCCTCCGGAGGCCCGTATCGTCAGCCGCTTCGTCGGTCCCGACGAGGTCCGGGGTGAGCTCGGCGGCGAGCTCGCGGAGATCGACCTCTCGCCGCTCCTCGACCGCATGACGTACAACGACTCGGTGTGGGCCAACCTGGTGGGCGGGCTCGTGGAGCGCTGCAACCGGGAAGACCCGGGAGTCCCCTGCGGCTTCGTCGGCGGCCAGCCGCCCAATCTCTGGG
>JANOCF010000173.1:0-6941 GCA_031412055.1 Holophagales bacterium
GCAACCTTCATGTGGTGCCCCTCCTGCGGGTTGCCAGGGCTCGACTCAGTGAGGGAGAGGAGATGGCCCTGGACGACGCGGAGATCGGCCACCAGGGCGCGCAGCTCGGTACGTAGATGCCCTTCCGGCTGGTCCGGCCAGTAGCCACGGAACTCCAGGACCAGCTCGAACAGCATGTCTCCGAACGTCCGAAGGGCGTGGTTGTACTCAGGGTCCGTGATGATCGCCAGGAAGCTTTCCCGGATCATGGGGAAGTCCTCGAAACTGGACGGCTCGATGACGGGAGGGATGGCGGCGGCTGGCGGTGTAGCATTGGGCAGGTCTGGCATGGGAGTTAGGCTCCTGTGATGGGCTTAGGCTCCGTTCGGAGGGTCACAACTCCGGGCGGGGCCGCTTTGGTTTGGAGAGGGGAACGCTTCCCCCCTTACAGGGGGAAGCTACCGCGGATCTAAGGGTTTAGGGGGCGGCGGGCGGGGTTATTTCAAAAAGGCCCAGTCCCCTGGCGAGGGCAGCCGTTGCCCTCACTTGGGCAGCTCTCCCCCTAACGAGGGCAGCGGCTGCCCCGGATGGGGCAGTGCTCCCCCGCATGGGGGCAACGGTTCCCCCCATGCGGGCAGCGGCTGCCCCCATCGGGGCGACGGCAGCCCTCGCTTCGTGGATCGTCCGGCAACGCCCATTGACGACCGGCGGGGGCGCGGCTACGCTCTGCCCCACCGCATGGATCTCCTTGGACTGACCCGCGCTCTGATCGACATCGAGTCGGTAACCGGCAACGAGCGGGCGATCGGCGAGTTTCTCTACGTCTACCTCTCGTCCCTCGCCACGCGCACCGGCGGCTCCGTCGAGCGCATGGCCGTGGACCGCGACCGCTTCAACCTGTTCGCGAGCTGGGGAAGCCCCGCGGTAGTGCTCTCCACCCACATCGACACGGTCCCTCCATTCTTCCCCTCATCCCGGGACGCGGAGCACGTGCACGGCCGCGGCGCCTGCGACACCAAGGGAATCCTCGCCGCCATGATCAAGGCGATCGAGGGGCTGCTGTCCGACGGGGTCCGCGGCTTCGGCCTCCTCCTCGTAGTCGGCGAGGAGACCGACAGCCTCGGCGCCCAGGTGGCCAACCGCAACCCCCGCGGGTCCAGCTTCCTGATCAACGGAGAGCCGACGGAGAACCGACTCGCCCTCGGCTGCAAGGGCGCGCTCTACCTCAGGATCGAAGCCGAAGGGCGCATGGCCCACTCCGCCTATCCCGAGCTGGGCGAGTCCGCCATCGACCGGCTCCTGGAGGCCGTGGCTCGCCTACAGGCCGTGCCGCTGCCGTCCGACCCGATCCTCGGAGAGACGACGCTCAACGTCGGCACGATCGCGGGCGGCCGGGCGGCCAACGTGATCGCGGACCAGGCCCGCGCCGAGATCATGATCCGCACGGTCGGCGACACGGCGGAGCTGCGGCGGACGATTTACGCCGCTCTGGAACCGCTTCCCGGCGTCCGGATCGCCGAGGAGCGGGAGAGCCGGGCGGTCCACCTGGGTTCCCTGCCCGGCTTCGAGACCACCGTGGTCAAGTACACCACCGACATCCCCCGGCTGGGCGCCTGGGGAGAGCCGTTCCTTCTCGGGCCGGGGAGCATCCACCTCGCCCACACACCTCAGGAGCGGGTGCCCATCCGGGAGCTGGCGGACGCGGTCCGCCTCTACACGACGATGGTGCGCCGCTTGCAAACTCCGGCACCCCGGGAACCGTAAAAGCGGAGAGAGATCGACATGACACCAAAGATCGAGGTCGGCATCCTGGGGGCCACCGGCACGGTGGGACAGCGCTTCGTGCAGCTTCTGGAGGACCACCCCTGGTTCGAGGTGAAGTGGCTGGCGGCCAGCGACCGCAGCGCGGGCAAGAGCTACCGGGATGCGACCTCCTGGCAGCTCGAGGGCGCGCCGCCCGCCAATGTGGCCGAGCTGACCGTGGAGGAGGCCGTGCCCGGCCGGGGTCCGCAACTGGTCTTCTCTTCCATGGCCTCCAACCAGGCCGGGGAGATCGAGCGCGCCTTTGCCGCAGAGGGGCACATCGTGGTCTCCAACTCCGGCCACTACCGGATGGCCGAGGATGTGCCGCTGCTCATCCCCGAGGTCAATCCCGGCCACCTGGGCCTGCTTGCCACCCAGCGCCGCGAGCGCGGCTGGAGCGGAGCCATCGTCACCAATCCGAACTGCGCGGCGGTGGGCCTGGTCATGGCCCTCGCACCGCTGAAGCAGTTCGGGCTCATGAACGCCCTGGTCACCACGTTCCAGGCGGTCTCCGGCGCCGGCTACCCCGGAGTCCCTTCGCTGGACGCGCTGGGCAACGTCATCCCCTATATCGGCGGCGAGGAAGAGAAGGTCGAGAGCGAGCCGCAGAAGATTTTGGGTGAATTGATCCCGAACGATCAGACGGGCGACCGGATCCAGCATCTCCCCCTGGCCATCAGCGCGAGCTGCAACCGGGTGCCGGCGATCGACGGCCACATGGTGGCGGTGAGCCTGGAGTTCGAGCGCCGGCCCGAGCGGCAGGAGCTGATCGACGCCCTGGCCGGGTTCCGCGGCCTGCCGCAGGAGCGCGAGCTGCCCACGGCGCCGCGCCGGCCGATCCACGTGATGGAGGCGCCGGACCGGCCGCAGACGCGCAAGGACGTCAACCTGGAAAAGGGCATGGCCACGGCCGTGGGCCGCATCCGGGAGTGCCCGGTCTTCCACTGGAAGCTGGTGGCGCTGTCCCACAACGTCATCCGCGGCGCGGCCGGCGCGGCCGTGCTCAACGCGGAGCTGATGAAGTCCGAGGGTCTGCTCGGCTCATGATCGTCATGAAGTTCGGCGGCAGCTCGGTGGACTCCGCGGAGTCGATCGAGCGGGTGGTGGGGATCGTCGGCGCCCAGCGTCACCGCCAGCCGGTCGTGGTGGTCTCGGCCATGGCCAAGACCACTCGCAAGCTGCTCGAAGCCGCGGACTTCGCGGCGGCCGGCGACCTCGATGTTCCCAGGTCCAACGCCCTCTTCGAGGAGCTGCGGGAGTACCACTGGCGCGAGGCCCGCGCCGTGGTGCCGGCCGAGGGCCAGCCGGTGCTCGAGGCCATGCTGGACGGCCACTTCTCCGAGCTGCGGAAGGTCCTCGACCGGATCGCGTCCGACGGCCGCCTGACGCCCCGCGCGGCCGATCACGTGGCGAGCTTCGGCGAGCTGATCTCCAGCGCCATCCTCTCCCTCGCCCTGGACTGCCGGGACGGTCTCGAAGCGCCCTGGATCGACTGCCGCAAGGTCCTCATCACCGACGACGACTTCACCCGCGCCAACCCGATCTATGAAGAGACCGAGCCGCGGATGCGCAAAGCCCTCCTTCCCCACCTGAAGGAAGGACGGGTGCCGGTGATCGGCGGCTACGTGGGAGCGACCCTGAAGGGCATCACCACCACGCTCGGCAAGGAGGGGTCCGACTTCTCCGCCGCCATCGTCGGCGCTGCGCTCGGGGCCGAGGAGGTCCAGATCTGGACCGACGTGGACGGCATGATGACCGCCGACCCGCGGCTCGTCCCCATGGCGCGGCGCATCCGGAGCCTGTCCTTCAACGAGGCGCTGGAGCTGGCCTGCTCCGGGGCCAAGAAGCCGCATTACGGCACGCTGGGACCGGCCAGCCGCGCGGACGTGCCGATCCGCATCCTCAACTCGTGGCATCTGCACCTCGCCGGGAAGAGCACCGAAGGGCGCGCGGAAGGCACGCTCTTCGGACGGCGCAACCCGGACGCTCTGCCGGGCATCAAGTCGATCGCCTGGAAGCCCGGGGTCCACCAGATCACGGTGCGACCGACTACTGACGGTCCGGGCTTCCTGGACCGGGTCTGCGGTGTCTCGGAGCGCTTCCGGCCGGCGCTGGTCGTGCTGGGTATCGGCGAGCAGGGCGAGCAGGACGAGCAGCGGGTCGAGCTCTCCCTGGAAAAGGCCGACCGCCTGCCCGAGATCCGGGAGACCCTGGAGAAACTGGGCCGCGTCGACATCGGGCGCGGACGGGCCGTGGTCACCCTGGTCTCGGACGACCTGGGCACGAGCCGCGAGCTGGCGGACATCACCCTGGCCATGGCGAGCCCGTGGGAGCCGCGCCTGGTCCTCCACGGCGTGGCCTCCCCATGCATCCGCTGCCTGGTGGACGAGAGCGAGGCCCAGGCGGTGGTGGCCGATCTTCACGAGCGGGTCTTTCCCGGACCTCCGGGAGGTCCGATCGAATGAATCGACTGGCTCTCATCGGGTACGGCCGCATGGGCAGGCTGGTCGAGCAGCTCGCGCCGGAGCACGGCTTCAAGGTAGTAGCCCGACTGGCCAGCTCGGACCGGGAGTCGGACCGGGAGGACCAGGAGATGGAAGCGGTGGACGTGGCCATCGACTTCTCCACGGCGGCGGCGGTCCCCGAGACCGTGGAGCGGCTGGCGCCGCTGGGGATCCCGCTGGTGGTCGGGACCACGGGCTGGCACGCCGAGCTGCCCCGGGTGCGGGAGACGGTGGAGCGCAATCACGCCGGACTGCTCCACGGCGCCAACTTCTCCGTGGGAGTGCAGGTCTTCTACAAGCTGGCGGAGGACGCGGCCCGTCTCCTGGCCGGCGAGGTCTCCTACGAGGCCTGGCTGCACGAGATCCACCACAGCAGGAAGAAGGACGCGCCCTCGGGCACGGCGCTCCAGATCCGCCGGGTGATGGAAGGGGCCGGCTGGAGCCGCGGGATCGACGTGGCCAGCAACCGGGCCGGAGCCATCCCGGGCACCCACCAGGTCGGGTTCGATTCGGAGGCTGATACCATCACCCTTCAGCACACCGCCCGCAGCCGGGCCGGATTCGCGCACGGCGCCCTGCGCGCCGCTCGCTGGATGATCGGCCGGCAGGGCTTCCACGAGTTCAGTCAGGTCTGGGAAGAGATCGTCGCTTCCCGTTGAAAGGCTTCACTATGTTTCAAGGCTGCGGCACCGCCCTGGTCACGCCCTTCAAGTCCGACCTCTCGCTCGACGAGGAGGCGTTGCGCCGGCTCGTCCAGCGCCAGATCGAGGGCGGCATCCACTTCCTCGTCCCCTGCGGCACCACCGGGGAGAACCCGACGCTCACGCGGCAGGAGCACCTGCGGGTCATCGAGATCACGATAGAGGAGGCCAAGGGGAAGGTGCCGGTGCTCGCCGGCGCGGGCGGCAACGACACGCGGACCGTGGTGGAGCTGGCGAAGGAGATCGAGGCCCTGGGTCCGGACGGCCTCCTCGTGGTGACTCCCTACTACAACAAGCCCACGCCGGACGGTCTCTTCGCCCACTACCGCGAGGTGGCCCGGGCCACGCGGCTGCCCATCGTGGTCTACAACGTGCCGGGGCGCACCGGGGTCAACGTGACCCCGGCCACGCTCGCCCGGCTGGCGCGGATCGACCGGGTCATCGCGGTCAAGGAGGCTTCGGGCGACATCTCCCAGATGGCCCAGATCTTCCAGGCCGTGCCCGACGACTTCGTGGTGCTGTCGGGCGACGACGGGATTACCTTGCCGCTGTTCGCGCTCGGCGGCGCGGGGGTGATCTCGGTGGTCGCCAACGAGGTGCCCTACGCCATGTCGCGGCTGGCTTCGCTCTGCATGGAGTGGGACTATCCGGCCGCGCAGAAGATGCACCGGCGCATCCACCCGCTGATGGAGATCAACTTCATCGAGTCGAACCCCGGCCCGGTCAAGGCCGCCCTGGCGATGATGGGGCTGATCGAGCCGGTCTACCGCCTGCCCGCGGTGCCGCCCCGGCCGGAGAGCCTGAAGAAGATCGAGCAGGTGCTGTCCGATCTCGGGCTGATCCCCGGCAGCCCGGTGCCCAGCGTCGAGGACCCGTTGCATGCCTGAGCTGCGGCAGGAGATCGAAACACTCTTCGCCGAGCCGCCCGCCGCCCCCGACGGATACTCGGACGAGCACTTCGAGCTGTTCCGCCGTTTCAAGGCGGCGCTCAACCGCGGGGAGATCCGGGCGGCCGAGCCGGACCCGTCTACCCCATCGGGATGGAAGGTCAACGCGTGGGTCAAGCAGGGGATCCTCCTGGGCTTCCGCATGGGGAAGATCGTGGACATGTCGGTGGGGCACGTGCCCTTCTTCGACAAGGACACGTTCCCGCTCCGGCCCGTGGACGTGAGCTCGGGCGTGCGGATCGTGTCCGGCGGCTCCGCCATCCGGGACGGTGTCTACCTGGGCAAGGGGATCACCTGCGTCCCCCCCATGTACATCAACACGGGCGCGTGGGTGGACGACGGTACGCTCGTCGACTCCCATGCCCTGGTCGGGAGCTGCGCGCAGGTGGGCAAGCGGGTCCACCTCTCGGCGGCGGCCCAGCTCGGCGGCGTGCTGGAGCCGGTCGGAGCCCTGCCCGTGATCGTGGAGGACGACGTCCTGGTCGGCGGCAACTGCGGGGTCTACGAGGGGACGGTCGTGAAGCGGCGGGCGGTGCTGGCCGCGGGGGTGATCCTGACCCGCTCGACCCCGGTGTACGACCTGGTCAGGGAGACGATCCACCGCGCCGGGGCGGACGGTCCGCTGGTGATCCCCGAGGAGGCGGTGGTGGTCCCCGGCAGCCGGGCGGTGACGCGCGGCAAAGGCGAGGAATGGGGGCTGTCGCTGTACACCCCGGTCATCGTGAAGTACCGGGATGCCTCGACCGATACGCGGGCTCAGCTCGAAGACTGGCTCAGGTAGCGCAGCAGCACGCTCTGCATGGCGGCGGGCGGCGATCCCACCTGCGCCCGCAGCAGCATCTTCACCTTCTTCTCCAGGGCGCCGGCGATGGCGCTTTCGGCCGCGAAGGGGAAGGTGAGGAAGCCCAGCCGGAGCGCCTCGACCGCTTCCACCCGGATGGGGATCAGGTTCTCGTGAACCCCCGCCAGATCCTCGAAGAGATCGTTCACGACCGCCACCACCGGAC
>JANOCF010000174.1:0-3514 GCA_031412055.1 Holophagales bacterium
CCACACGGGCGGACCCGGCCTCACGATCTTGGGCGGCCCGCTTGTCCATACCTTCGACGTCCGTCCGGTGCCAGCGAGGGGCGGCGATCGACATCATCCGCGCGCCGTCCGGGTAGGACTGCACCATGGGTGCGAACGCCTGGAGCGCGGCCCGCGCCTCGCTCCGCCACGTCCCGTCGCCGGTCCGCTCCGCGAGGTCCAGGAGATTGAGGATCGCCACCGCGTTGCCCGCGGGAGTGGCGCCGTCGAACACGTCCTTGCTGCGGAAGAGCAGGTCCGGGCTCTCCCCCGCCACGAAAAAGCCGCCCTGGGGATCGCGCAGCCGCCGGATCTGCTCCTCGGTCAGCTCGGCGGCGGCGCGCAGCCAGAAGTCATCGCCGGCAGCGCTGTCGGCGCGATGCAAGGCGAGCAGGCCCCGGGTCAGAAAGGCGTAATCGTCCAGGTAGGCCAGGATCCTGCCGCTCCCCTTGCGCCAGGCGTGGAGGAGAACCCCTTCGGGCGAGCGCATCCGCTCCAGGATGAACCGGGCCGCCGTAGCCGCGCGCTCGACCAGCGAGCGGTCGCCCAGCACCTCGCCAGCCACGGCCAGGCCGGTGATGACCGTGCCGTTCCAGTCGGCCAGGATCTTGTCGTCGGTCAGCGGCTTGTCGCGCCGGGCGCGGACGATGAACAGCTTCTCCTCGATCGACTTGACCTCCCGCAGCAGCTCCTCCGGCGCCATCCGCCGCCGGGCCGCGGACTGCTCCAGGCGCTCGGGGAGATGGAGGACGTACTGGCTCTGCTCGAAGAACGCGGGGCCGTCGAAGCCGAGAATGGGCGCCAGGAAAGCGGCATCGTCCCTGCCCAGGGCCTCGAAAAGCTCGTCGCGGGTCCAGACGTAGAAGGCTCCCTCGTGGCCGTGCGTCTCGGCGTCGATCGCGCTCCAGAAGGCGCCCTCGGGAGAGGTCATCTCGCGGGCGATCCAGTCCGCCGTCTCGCGAACGATTCGCGCCGCCTGCGGATCGCCGGTGCGGGCGTGCTCCCGGGCATAGAGCTCCAGGAGGAAGCCGTTGTCGTAGAGCATTTTCTCGAAGTGGGGGATCTTCCACTCGCGGTCGGTGGCGTAGCGGTGGAAGCCGCCGCCGAGCTGGTCGTAGATGCCGCCCCGGGCCATCTGGTCGAGGGAGGCGGAGAGCATCTTGCCGGCCTCCGGGTGCTCCCCCGCCATCTCCAGGCAGAAATAGAGGTTGGAAGGCGTGGGGAACTTGGGCGCGCCGCCGAAGCCGCCCCACTCCGGATCGAAGCGCTTGGCCAAGGCGTCCAGGGAGCGGGCAGCCACGTCCGGGTTGGCCGGCGTGGCCGCGGGCTGGGCGCGCTGCTCCAGGTAGCGGCCCATGGCACCCGCCATCTCCTCGGCCTGCATCTCCACCTCGTCGTGGCGGTTCTGCCAGGCGTCGGTCAACCCCTGCAGCACCTGGCGGAAGCCCGGGCGGCCGTAGCGCTCCTCGGGAGGAAAGTAGGTCCCGGCGTAGAACGGCTTGAGGTCCGGGGTGAGGAAGACCGAGTTGGGCCAGCCCCCCTGCCCTGTAAGGATCTGGGTCGCTGCCATGTAGATCTCGTCGACATCCGGCCGCTCTTCCCGGTCCACCTTGATGTTGATGAAGTCGCGGTTCATCTGCTCGGCGACCGCTGCGGAGGAGAAGGACTCCCGCTCCATGACGTGGCACCAGTAGCAGGTGGAGTAGCCCACGGAGAGGAAGATGGGCTTGTTCTCCTGGCGAGCCTTTTCCAGCGCCTCGGGACTCCAGGGGTACCAGTCCACCGGGTTGTGCTGATGAAGCAGAAGATAAGGGCTGCTCTCGCCGGCAAGCCGGTTGGTGCGCCCACCCTCGGGAACACTGTCTGCGCTCATGGGAGCTCCTTCAGGGTGTGACGGCGCCGGCAGGGCGCTGCGGAGGAAGTGGGATGCGGAACCCGTGCCCGCCGTGCTCGCCGCGATCACCGATCCGCGCCGCTACCCTACCATGGGCCACCGTCGTCGGCAGGCACGGGCACCACCGGCGCGATGGGTCCGAGAGGCGCATCGCCCGGGTAGAGCACTCGCTCCAGGAACAGCCCGGAGGGAGGCGCGGTCCACTCGGCCGGAAGACCCTTCTTGATCTTCGGGACCTGACCATCGACCAGGGCCTGGAACTCTGCCCGGTCGAGCTCGCCGCTGCCGACCTGGACCAGGGTGCCGACCACGCGGCGGACCATTTTCCAGAGGAAGTGGGAGGCCACGAAGCGGACCAGGATCAGGCCGCCGTGAGGGACCACCTCGACACGATCGACGACCACGACGGTGCTGGGCTGCTCGGCCGGCCGTTCGCAGAAGAGGTGGAAGTCGTGGCGCCCGGCCAGGTAGGAGGCGGCGTCGGCCATGCGTTCGGCGTCCAGGGGGCGCTTGACCCACCAGACCCAGCGCTTGGCGAACGCGCTGCGGCGCCGCGAGATCTGGTACAGGTAGGAGCGCGCGATCGCGGAGTGCCGGGCATGAAACTTGTCGGGCACCGGCGCCATGGACAGGATGTGGATGTCCGGGGGCAGCAGGTCGTTGACCGCCCGCCGGAAGGAGACGGGATCGACCGCCCTGCCCAGTCGCAGATGAGCCTCCTGGGCGAGGGCGTGGACACCGGCGTCGGTCCGTCCCGACCCGCCGATCTCCTTGACCGCACCCGCGCCGGCCTCGGTCATGGCCCTGCGCAGCTCCCCCGTCACGGACTTGGCGTTCTTCTGCTCCTGCCACCCGTGGTAGCGCGTCCCTTCGTACTCGATCGTCAGGCGGTAGGTCGGCATGGAGGGGGATTATAGGGCGCTCCAGGGCATGCAATTCCAAGGGGCAGTGACAGCCCCGTGAAATCACGGGTTCCCAATTCATGGGGCAGCGGTTGCCCTCTGAATCAGCCCCGCCCGATTTCAAGGGGCAGTGGCCGCCCTCCGAATTGGAGCGGCGCAAATTCGAGGGGCGGTGGCTGCCCTCTAAAAAAGCCGGGCCCGGATTCAAGGGGCGGCGGCGGCCCTCCGAAATTCAGCGCTCCAGTTTCAAGGGGCAGCGGCTGCCCTCCGAAACCGGAAGGAGCAGATTCAAGGGGCCGTCGCGGCCCTCCGAATCCGCAAGGCGGGCACAAGAGGTACATACTATCTGTGGGAGGTCTTGTCATGCCCGATCGCGCAAAGCTGTTCAAGAGCCGAGGGAGCCAAGCCGTCAAGCTGCCGAGGGAGTATCGGTTTGAAGGGCAAGAAGAAGTGCTGATCACCCGGAAAGGCAGGCAGGTGATCCTGGAGCCTGTGCGTCGGACCTGGAGCCGCGAGTTCCTCGACCTCGCGGGCTCGGCACCGGATTTCCCCTCTCCCGAAGAGCCCTAAATTGATCACCTCGCCTTGGAGACTGCGTTAGAGGTGTCTCGAAGTCGGATGGTTGCCGCATGGCGTCCTCACGCCTGTCCCCTATAGGCGCTAACTTTGCCGGCTCTGGAGTCAAACACCCTCTTAGAGG
>JANOCF010000175.1:0-5770 GCA_031412055.1 Holophagales bacterium
CCCGCGGGGCCTCGGGCTGCACCACCACCTCGAAGCCCCGGCCCAGCGTCCACAGCAGCTCCAGGACCGAGATGTCGAAGGAGATGCTGGTGACCGCGAGCCACACCCCCGGAGGGTCGGACGCGAGCCGGCGGTCCATGGCGGCGAAGAAGTTGACGGCGTTGCGATGGGTGAGCATCACCCCCTTGGCGCGCCCCGTGGAGCCCGAGGTGAAGATCACGTAGGCGAGGTTGCCCGGGTCCACGGCCACGCCGGGATCGTCCGCGCTCTCCTGCGCCAGCTCCGTTCCGGCGGCGTCCAGGGCGAGGGCCACCGCCTCCATCTCCTCCGGCAGCGAGGGAACGCCCCGCTCCTGCGTGAGCACGACCGACGCTCCGGAGTCCACGGCCATGCGGGCCACGCGGTCCCGCGGGTAGCTGGGATCGAGCGGCACGTAGGCGCCTCCCGCCTTGAGCACCGCCAGGATCGCCACCACCATCTCCAGCGAACGCTCCAGGTGGATGCCGACCCGCGCCTCCGGGCCGACGCCGAGCCGCAGCAGGCGATGGGCAAGGCGGTTCGCGCGCTCGTCCAGCTCGCGGTAGGTCAGCTCCTGCCCGGCGAAGACCAGGGCGCGCGCCTCCGGAGTCCGGGCCGCCTGGCGCGCGACGAGGTGGTGGATGCAGGCGCCCCCGGGGATCTCGCCCGCGGTGGCGTTCCACTCCTCCAGGATCTGCCGCCGCTCGGCGGCGCGCAGCAGCGGCAGTTCCGACAGCCGGCGGTCCGGGTCGGCGGCCAGCCCCTCCAGGAGGGACAGGAAGTGGTCGGCGAGCCGCGCCGCCGTCTCGGGAAGGAACAGGTCGGTGGCGTACTCCAGGGCTCCGGCCAGGGCGCCGCCCGTGTCCTCCAGGGCCAGGGTGAGGTCGAACTTGGCCGTGCCGTTGTCCGCCTGGAGCGGGGTCACGGAGATACCGGGCAGCGCGACCGCGCCCTCCGGCACGTTCTGCAGGATGAGCAGGACTTGGAACAGCGGCGAGTGGCTGAGGTCGCGCGCCGGCTGCAGCTCCTCGACCAGCTTCTCGAAGGGGACATGCTGGTGGGAGTAGTCCTCCAGGGTGAGCTGCCGCACGCGCGCCAGCAGCGCCGGGAAGGAGGGGTCGCTGGAGAGATCGGTGCGCAGCACCAGGGTGTTGACGAAGAAGCCGATCAGCCCCTCGACCTCGGGCCAGTGGCGGTTCGCCACCGGCGTGCCGACACTCACGTCCTCCTGCCCCGCGTAGCGGTGCAGGAGTTCCTGGAAGGCCGCCAGCAGGACCATGAACAGCGTGGCGCCGTGGCGCCGGCCCAGGTCGCGCAAGTCCGCGGCGAGGTTGGCCTCCACGGTGAGATCGAGGGCGGCTCCGCGGTGGCTCTGCACCGCCGGCCGCGGCAGGTCGAGCGGCAGGTCGAGGGTGGATACGCCCGCGAGCCGCTGCCGCCAGTAGGAGATCTCCCCTTCCAGGACCTCGCCGCGCAGCCACTGGCGCTGCCACCCGGCGAAATCCGCGTACTGGATCGGCAGCGGGGCGAGAGGCGAGGGGCCGCCGGCCCGGAAAGCCTCGTACAGGGCTCCGAGCTCCCGCCCCAGGACGCGGCGGGACCAGGCGTCCGAGACGATGTGATGCAGGCTCAGCAGCAGCAGGTGCTCCTGCCCGCCCAGGCGCAGCAGGGTGGCGCGGACCAGCGGAGCGCGCTCCAGGTCGAAGGGACGCGCCGCCTCCGCGGCCACCCGGAGGCGGGCCTCCCGCTCGCGCTCCTCAGCGGCGAGCGGCGAGAGGTTCTCCACCGCCAGGGAGAAGGCGACCTCGGGATGGATCCGCTGCACCGGCCTCCCCGACTCGGACGGGAAGGAGGTGCGCAATACCTCGTGGCGCCGCACGATCTCGCGCAGGGCGGACTCCAGTGCCCTGGCGTCGAGGTCGCCCTGGAGGCGGACGTAGTAGGGGAGATTGTAGACCGCGCTCCCCGGGTCCACCTGGTGGAGGAACCAGAGCCTCTCCTGGGCAAAGGCGATGGGCATGCCTTCGTACCGCGGAGCTGGCACGAGCGGCGGCGCGGCCGGGAGCCCGCCGGCCGTCTCGACCCAGGCTGCCAGGCCGGCGACGGTCGGGGTCTCGAAGACCTGCCGCACCGGCACCTCCACCTGGAACAGCCGCCGCGCCCGCGCCGCGAGCTGGGTGGCGAGCAACGAGTGCCCCCCCAGGTCGAAGAAGGAGTCGTGCGCGCCCACCGGCCCGTCGCCCAGGATCTCGGCGAACAGGCCGGCCATCAGCTCCTCGGCCGGCGTGCGGGGCGCCACGGAAGTCGTACCCGCGGCGGCCTCCCCGGGCTCCGGCAGGGCGCGGCGGTCCACCTTGCCGTTGGGCGTCAGGGGGAGTGCCTCCAGATGGGTGAAGCTCGCGGGCACCATCGCGTCCGGCAGGCGCCGCTCCAGGGAGGCCCGCAGCTCGGCGGCGGGGACCGGCTGGTCCGCCGTGTAGTAGGCGGCCAAGCGCACGGTGTCCCCGCTGCTGCGTGCCACGACCACGGCCCGGCGCACCGCCGGGTGCTCCTGCAGCACGGCCTCGACCTCGCCCGGCTCCACGCGGAAGCCGCGGATCTTCACCTGCTGGTCCACCCGGCCCAGAAACTCCAGCGTGCCGTCCGGCAGCCAGCGGGCCAGGTCGCCGGTGGCGTAGACCCGGCCTCCGGGCTCGGTGTCAGCCGACCGCGGCGACGGGGGCGACGGCAGGAACCGCTCGGCCGTCAGGTCCGGCCGGCCGGAGTAGCCGCGGGCGAGCTGAGCGCCGCCGATGTGGAGCGCCCCGGGCAGGCCCTGGGGCACCGGCCGCAGGCCGGCATCCAGGAGCAGGATCCGCGAAGCCGCCAGGGGGCGGCCCAAGGCGGGCGCCGCCGAGAGACGGTCGGCTCCGGCTTCGAGGACGTGGGAGACCGCGCCCACGGCCGTCTCGGTCGGACCGTAGTGGTTGAGGATCAAGCAGCCGGGAGCCAGCGCGCGGATCCGGTCGATCAGCGGCCAGCTCGCGGCCTCGCCGCCGAGTACGAGCCGCCGCCGGGGCAGCACGCGCTCCGGCCGCTCGCAGGAGAGCAGCGCCGCCAGGTGCGAAGGCACGATCTTGAGCGCGTCCACCGGATGGCGCTCCAGGTGATCCGCCAGGGCCTCGGCGTCCGTGATGCGCCCCTCGGCCAGAATGTGCAGGCAGCCGCCGCCGCAGAGGGCGGCGAAGACCGTGGTGTTGCCCAAGTCGGCGGCCAGGGTGGAGACCGTGGCGTAGTCGGCGCCCGGCGGCAGGCCGAGCAAAGGCAGGATGCCGCCCAGGTAGGCGTGGAGCTGCCGGTGCTCGACCGCGACCCCCTTGGGCCGTCCGGTCGAGCCGGAGGTGTAGATGATGTAGACCAGGTTGCCCGGCTCCGCTCCGGACGCGGGGTTCTCCGCGCTCTGGCCCGCCAGGGCTTCGCGCTCATCGAGCAGCACGGCGAGCACGCCGGGCTCCGCGAGCGCGCGCACGGTGACCAGCATCCTGGCCCCGGCGTCTCGCAGCATGGCAGCCCGGCGCTCGGCTGGGAACGACGGGTCCAGCGGCACGTACGCGCCGCCGGCCTTGAGGATGCCCAGCACCCCCTCGATCATCTCGGCCGAGCGCTCGACGCAGAGGCCCACCGGCACATCCGGTCCCACCCCCAGCCCGCGCAGGAGGTGGGCGAGGCGGTTGGCGCGGGCGTTGAGCTCGCCGTAGGTAAGCCGCTCCTCCTCGAAAGCCAGCGCCGGGGCGTCCGGCATGCGGGCGGCCTGCTCCTCGAACAGCTCGTGGATGCAGCGCGGCTCGCCGGTCCAGCCGGCGCCGGCGCCCCACTGCCGGAGGAGGCTCTCCTCCGTCGCGGCGAGCAGCGGCAGGTCCGAGAGGCGGGCCTCGGGATCGCGGACGATCCCCTCGATCAGCGTCCGCAGGTGGGCGGCCATGCGCTCCACCGTGGCGGCCTCGAACAGGTCGGCGTCGTACTCCAGGTAGCCGGCGAAGCCCTCGATACCCGGCGCGAGCGAAAGGGTCAGATCGAACTTCGCGCTGCCGGCCTCGGCCGGGAGCAGGCGCAGGTGGAGGCCAGGCAGCGCCAGCTCCGGCTGAGGGGCGTTCTGGAAGACGAGCAGGACCTGGAAGAGCGGGCTCCGCCCGAGATCCCGGCCGGGCTCCAGCTCCTCCACCAGCTTTTCAAAGGGGACGTCCTGGTGCGCGTACGCCTCCAGGACCGTCTCCAGCACCTGCCGCAGGAGCTGCCGGAAGCCGGGATCGCCGCCCAGGTGCGAGCGCAGCACCAGGGTGTTGGCGAAGAAGCCGATCAGCTCCTCGATCTCGCTGCGGTTGCGGTTGGCGATCGGCGACCCCACGGCCACGTCGGAGCGCCCGGTGTAGCGGTGGAGGAGCGCCTGGAAGGAGGCCAGCACCGCGGCGAACGGAGTGGTGCCCTCCTGCCGCGCCAAGGCCTCCAGGCCGGCGCTGAGATCGCGGCCGAAGACCACCGGCACCTGCCCGCCCCGGTGGCCGCGGCGCGCCGGCCGCGGGCGGTCGGTGGGAAGCTCCAGCGGCTCCAGGCCGGCGAGCTGCCGGCGCCAGTAGGAGAGCTGCTCCTCCAGGACTTCACCTTGAAGCCACTCCGCCTGCCAGACCGCGAAGTCCGCGTACTGGATGGCCAGCTCGGGCAGCGAGACGGGCGAGCCCGCGGCCAGAGACCGGTAGATCTCGCCGATCTCCCGCACCAGGATGCCGGCCGACCAGCCGTCGGAGACGATGTGGTGCAGGGTGAGCAGCAGCAGGTGGCGCTCCCCGGAGAAGGCCAGGAGCCGGGCGCGCAGCAGCGGAGCGCGCTCCAGGTCGAAGGGAGCGAGCGCCTCTTCGGCAGCGAGCCGGTGGGCCTCCTCCTCGGCGCCCTCCGCGGGCAGCTCCTCGACCGGCAGGGTCAACCCAGCCTCGGGAGATATCGCCTGGACCGGCTCGCCATCCAGCGCCAGGAAGGCTGTGCGCAGGATCTCGTGCCGGCGCACCACCTCGGCCAGGCTGCGCTCCAGGAGGTCGGCGCGAAGCGGGCCGCGGATCTCCACGGCCGACGCGATGTTGTACCGGCCCGTGCCCGGCTCAAGCTGCTCCAGGAACCAGAGCCGCTGCTGAGCAAAGGACAGGGGAAATACATTGAACCGGCTGCCCTCCTCGGCGATGAGCTCCTGAAGGAGATCCCGCTCTTCGGGGAGCAGCTCGGAGGTAAGTACGGACGTCTCGCTCATGAATGACCTTTCCACTAACAAATACGAAAATGCTGCCGGGAACCCGCCCGGCTACCGGACTTTCACGCTCTTCTTCTGGCGAACCTTCGCCAGCAGCTCGTCCAGGTTGCCCGTGCCGCGCGCCGCGGCCCTGATGGCAGGGATCTCCCGCTGTGGCCGCTGCGGCGCCTGGGACGACCGCGCGCCGCTCAACGCCCGCGCCAGCCCCTCCACGGTCGGCTCCGCGAAGAGCTGGCGCAGCGGCACCTCGATGCCGAACGCGTCGCGGACCCGGGAGACGACCTGGGTAGCCTTGAGGGAGTGGCCGCCGAGCTGGAAGAAGTCGTCGCGGATGCCCACCCGGTCGATGCCCAGGATGGCCGCCCAGATCTCGGCGAGGGTCTTCTCCTCGGCCGTGCGCGGGGCGACGTACTCGGCTTTCTCGGCCTCGGAAGCCGCGCGCTCCCCGCCCGGGGCAGACAGCGCCTTGCGGTCCAG
>JANOCF010000176.1:0-16568 GCA_031412055.1 Holophagales bacterium
GTCGGGGGCCTCGGTTTGCCTCTGGGATGTGGATGCGGAGGCCCTGATGCAGGCACAGGCAGCCCTTTCTCCACTGGGCGAGGTGGCCACGGCCCAGGTGGATGTCCGGGTGTCTCCGCTCCCCCGCGCCGACCTGCTCGCCGGATTGGGCGTGCTGCTCTCCTTCGTGGACCGCTCCCGCTGGCCCGAGGCCGAAGAGCACCTGAAAGCCGCCCTGGCCGCTCAGCCGGACCACGCCCCGGCGCTCGCCGGCCTGGGCGTCCTCGCGGACCTTTCGGGACGCCGGGACGAGGCGGGATCCTGGCTGGAGAAGGCCGCCCGGGCGGCGCCGGACGACTTCCTCATCCAGTACCGGTACGGGACGAACCGTCTCGCCCTCGCCCCTGATGCAGGCGCTCTCCGGCAGGCCCGGGAGGCCCTGTCCCGCGCCGTGGCTCTCCGGCCGGACTATGCCGACGCCTGGGCGCGCCTTGGATACGTGCTCTCCTTCGAGACACCGCTGCCCGCGGATGCCCTCAAGGCGTTCGAGACCGCCCACCGCCTGATGCCGTCGAGCCCCGAGATCGCCTACAACCTGATGCTGGCGCGGCTGAGATCAGGGCAGGCGCGGGAGGCCGAGGAGCTCATCGACCGGGTCATCCTGGCCGAGGGCGGCGCCATCGAGGCAGGGCGCGCCCGCGCGGTCTGGGTGGAGGAGGTCCGGGGCGACGTGGAGAGGCGGATCCAGGCGGGAGACCTCGACGGCGCGCTGCCCCTCCTGGAGGAGCTGGCCGCCAAGACGCCTGCCGGAGAGCCGCGCGAGAGCCTCGAGAGGCGGCTCGCCGAGGTCCGCGAGGCCGCGGCCTACAACCGCTTCGGAGAGCGCTACCAGGAAGCCGTCCGGCTGGCGGACGAGGGCAGGCTGGACGAGGCGGTCCGAATCCTGGAAGATCTCGCCGCCAACGCTCCGACTCCCGGGCAGGGAGCCGAGGCGCAGAGGATGCTGGACCGTATCCGCTCCATGCGGCTGGCGCGAAACCTGCTAAGTGACACCAGAGTCCGGACTGATACCGGGCTACAAAGGGGGAATGATGAGCAGAATTGATAAAACCGCGCTCGCTGGAATGATCCTCGGGCTATCGATCGGCGTCCTCGGCGCCAACGCGCAGACTCCCACCGAGACTCCGGCAGCACAGCCCACTCCGGCCGCACCGACGCAGATGCCTCCGGCTTCACCGACCCAGATGCCTCCGGCCACGGGTGCTCCGCAGGCGCCGGCCCCCGGGGGTTCGGACCTCACGGCGGCTGACGCCGTCTCCCAGCAGTGGATCGCCCTGGTGGACGCGGGCCAGTACGCGGAGAGCTGGCAGGCTGCCGGCAAGCTCTTCCAGGCGAACCTGCCGCAGCAGAACTGGGTGCAGGCGCTGACCTCGGCCAGGACGCCGCTCGGCAAGGCCACGTCCCGGCAGATGACCGGGCACGAGGCCAAGACCGACCTCCCGGGAGCCCCGGCGGGTCAGTACGCCCTGGTCGGCTTCGCCACCAACTTCGAGGCCAAGGCCGACATCATCGAGACGGTGACGCTCTACCTGGAGGACGGTCAGTGGAAGGTGGTCGGCTACACCGCCGCTCCCCGCAAGACGGAAGAAGAGGTGGCGGCAGCGGCGGCGGCTCAGGCCCAGGGTACGCAGGGTCAGGGACAGCCCGCGCCCCAGGCGACGCCTCCGCCGGCCGAGACGCCGCAGGACCCGCCGTCGAAGTAGTCCAAGCGGTCGTTGCCTACTTCCCCTCTCCTGGAGGAGAGGGGAGCCGGGCTCCATGCCAGACGGCCACGATCCAGACTGTCTCGCCAACAGCTCTGTAGAAGAAACGGTACGGAGGTACGATCACCTCGCGGTAGGGAAGATCGGGGAATTCGGGGATACGGCGACCTGACTCCGGATGCTTTTCCAGACGGCGGAGAACCTGCTCGGCTCGTTCGCGAAAACGCCTGGCCGCCATGGGTCTGTCTTCGCGGATGTACTCCAAAGCCGCTAAAAAATCGGCCCGCGCTCTCGTAGTGAATCGGACCTCACGAATCTAGGCGGTTGAGAAGGGCGTCGGCCTCGGCAAGAACACTGTCGAGATCCGCCCCTTCCCCGGAAGCGATCTCCTGCTCTCCCTGTGCCAGACGAGTCAGCAACTCTCGTTCAGCTTCTGATTGCCGATAGGCCTCAATACTGATCAGGATCGCCTTGGCACGCCCACGCTGGGTGATGACGGCGGGATTCCGGGACTCCCGGACGTGGCGAACGATCGCAGCCGCGTTCTGCTCAAGGTCAGATAGCGGAATCAGGTCAGGAATCTTTGCACCCATGGAGCGCTCCTCGTTTAAGACCTAGGATAAGCGACCGGATCAGGTGCCGCAAGCAAGATCAATCCGGGAACACCTCGTTCCCTACTTCCGGCGTCTCTCCTTAAACCGGGAAAGCCTCTTTCCCGGTTTCTTCTGTCACTCGGAAAATCGGGAAAGCCTCTTTCCCAGCTTCCCGAGTCTCTCCTTGAACCGGGAACGACCCTTTCCCAACTTTCGGAGCCTCTCCTTAAGCTGGGAAAGCCTCTTTCCCGACTTCCCGCGCCTCTCCTCAACCTGGGAAAGCCTCTTTCCCGGCTTCCCGAGCCTCTCCTTGAATCGGGAGACCCTCTTTCCCGGCTTCCCGCGTCTCTCCTCAATCCGGGAGAGCCTCTTTCCCGACCTCCCTCGCCTCTCCTTGAACCGGGAACGCCTCCTTCCCGACTTCCCGTGCATCTCCTGAATCTGGGAAAGCGGCGTTCCCGGCTTCCTTCGTCTCAGGCGCTCCTCTCCTCGTGACCCGGATTACTTGACCAGCAGCACGGGACAGCGCGCCACGATCGCGATGCGGTAGCTGAGCGTCCCGATGTCGGACGCGGCGTTCTCCCGGTCCACCTTGTGGGACGAGAGGACGATCAGATCCACCGCCCGCTCTTCCGCGTGGCGCACGACCGTCTCCGCCCGCTTGCCGTAGACGATCTCGTGGTAGACGGGCACGCCCGCCGACTTGAAGCGCTCCTCCATGCCGTAGAGCTTGGCCGCCGACCGGGTCTCCAGGCTGCGATAGAAGTCCGCCATCTCCTCGAACGGCACGTGCTCGATGGTCTCGATGACGTGGATGAGAGTGACTTTGATCGGAGCGGGGAGCTGGTCGGCGCCCTCCGCCTTCCGGGCCAGGTCCAGGGCGGTGTTGAGCGCAGCTTCGTTCTTGAGCGTGAAATCGACGGGAACCAGGATGTTGCGGAACATGATGCCCTCCCTCCCTGTCCCATGATCTCCACCCTCCTCGAAAGTTGTCAAGGTAAAACGCGGTGATAGAGTGATGACGCAATGCGGCGCTCACAGCGGTGGCTGATCCGGATCGCGGTCGTGGCGGTCCTGCTCCTGGCGGGGCTCGCGCTGCGCAGGACGGTCCTGCGTCCCGAGCCCCTCGAAGTAGAGGCCCAGGCCGTGACCCGGGGGCTGGTCGAGGAGACGATCACCAACTCCCGCGCCGGCACGGTCAAGGCCCGGCGCCGCGCCCAGCTCGCCCCCGAGGTGGGCGGCCGGGTCGTGGCCATCACTCACCGCGAGGGCGAGCGGGTCAAGGCGGGAGAGGTCCTGATGCGCCTCGACGCCAGCCTCAACGAAGCCCAGGTCACGCTCTCCCGCCGCGAGCTTCAGGCCATGGAGGCCCAGCGGCAGCAGGCGTGCCTCTCCACCGAGCGCTCGCGCCGCGAGCTGGGACGCATCTCCCGCCTGGCCAGGGAGGGGATCGTCTCCGCCGACCTGCTCGACCAGGCCCAGACCGCCGCCGAGACCAGCGAAGCCTCCTGCCGATCGGCCCGCGCCGCGGTCGAGCAGGCCCGGGCGGGCGTGGACCTCAGCTCGCGCCGGGCCGACCAGATGGTGATCCGCGCGCCCTTCGACGGTGTGGTGGGCGAGCTGTCCGTGGAAGTAGGCGAGTGGACCACCCCCTCGCCTCCGGGCATGCCCATCCCGCCGGTCATGGACCTGATCGATCCGGACTCGGTCTACATCAGCGCCCCGATGGACGAAGTGGACTCGGCCCGCATCCAGCCGGGCCAGCCCGTGCGGGTCACCGTGGACGCATACCCCGGCCGCACCTTCCCCGGCCGGGTGCTGCGCATCGCCCCCTTCGTGCTCGACGTCGAGGAGCAGAACCGCACGGTGGAGATCGAGGTGGGTCTCGACCGTCCCAACGAGGTGCGGCTCCTGCCCGGCACGTCAGCGGACGTGGAGGTCATCCTCCAGGCCCGGGACAACGTTACGCGGGTGCCCACTCCCGCCCTCCTCGAAGGGGGCAAGGTCCTGGCGGTGGACAACGGCAAGCTGGTGGAGCGGCCGGTCCGCGCCGGCGTCAAGAACTGGGACTGGACGGAGGTCCTCGAAGGGCTCTCGCCGGGCGATCTCGTGGTCACTTCGCTCGACAGCCCCGAGATCAAGGCCGGAGCCGAGGTGAGGGTGGCCGGCCAGGCGCCCTCCGCCAACGAGAGCTCCGAGACCCCCAGGGAGTAGCCGTGATCCGCCTGGAGGGGGTCTCCCGCACGTACCTGCTCGGCCATGAGCCGGTCCACGCGCTAGTCGGCATCACGGAGCACATCCTGCCCGGCGAGCACGTGGCCATCATGGGTCCTTCGGGCTCGGGCAAGTCCACCCTTCTCAACGTCCTCGGCTGTCTCGACAGTCCCAACGCCGGCACCTACTGGCTCAACGGCCGGGAGGTGGGCAAGCTCTCGGACGACGAGCTGACCGACGTCCGCCGCAATACCATCGGCTTCGTCTTCCAGTCGTTCCACCTGGTGCCGCGCCTCACCGCGGCCGAGAACGTGGAGCTGCCGATGGTGTTCGCGGGGATCTCCCGGTCCGAGCGCCGGGACCGGGTGCGCGCCGCCCTCTCCGAGGTGGGCCTCGCCGAGCGCATGGGCCACCGGCCCAACGAGCTGTCCGGCGGCGAGCGCCAGCGCGTGGCCCTGGCCCGCGCCACGGTCATGGATCCACGGGTCCTGCTGGCGGACGAGCCCACCGGCAACCTGGACACCACGTCGGGACGGCAGATCCTGGAGCTCCTGGGCCGGATGAACGAGGCGGGGATCACCCTGGTGGTGGTCACCCACGACCCCAACGTCGCCCGCCGCGCCGACCGGATCATCGTGCTCGTGGACGGCCGCGTGGTCCGCCGGCTCCAGGGGTCGGAGGTGGGGAGCATCGCGGACCTCTTCGAGGTGACGGCGTGAGGACTCCCGACCTCTTCCGCTTCGCCTTCGGCTCGCTCCTCGGCAAGCGGCTCCGCACCGCCCTGTCTCTCGTGGGCATGGCGATCGGCGTGGCGGCCGTGGTGATCCTCACCGCCCTGGGCGAGGGGGCTCGGCGCTACGTCACCCAGCAGTTTGCCAACATCGGCTCCAACCTGCTCATCGTGATGCCAGGCAAGTCCGAGACCACGGGCATCCCGGGCATGGGTGCCGCCCCCAACGATCTCACCCTGAACGACGCGGAGGCGGTGCGGCGCACGGTGCCCGGCGTCGTCCGGCTCTCGCCCATGGTCATGGGCACGGAGCTTGTTGCCCACGGGTCGCGGCGCCGGCAGGTGGCGGTGGTGGGCACGAACGGGGAGTTCCTGGAGCTGCGCAACCTGGCCATCGCACGGGGGCAGTGGCTGCCCGGGGGCGAGATCCGGCGCGGGCGGCCCGTGGTGGTCCTGGGCTCCAAGGTCGCGGCCGAGCTCTTTCCGGCAGGCGAGGAGCCCGTGGGCAGGATCGTGCGCATCGGGAGCTGGCGCATGAGGGTGATCGGCGTGATGTCGTCCAAGGGGACGCAGCTCGGGATCAACATCGACGACATGGTGGCCATCCCGGTGATCACCGCCATGCGGATGTTCGACCGGCGGTCGCTCTTCCGCATCATGATCGAGGTGCGGGGTACGGCCGACCTGGAGGTCGCCAAGACGCGGGTGGCGAAGGCCATCGCGCAGCGCCACGACGGCGAGGAGGACGTCACGGTCCTGACGCAGGACGCGCTGGTCTCCACGTTCTCCCAGATTCTCGGCGCCCTGACCCTGGCCGTGGGAGCCATCGGGGCCATCTCGCTGACGGTGGCCGGAATCGGCATCATGAACGTGATGCTGGTGTCGGTCTCGGAGCGCACCCGGGAGGTGGGGCTGCTGCGGGCCGTGGGCGTGGAGCGCCGCCAGATCGTGAAGCTGTTCCTCACCGAGGCGGCGCTGCTGTCGCTCGCGGGCGGGCTGCTCGGGCTGGGCGTCGGCTGGCTGGCCGTGCGGGTGATGGTGCGCATCTTCCCCGCCCTGCCCGCGAGCCCGCCCGCGTGGGCCGTGCTCGCCGCCCTCGGACTCTCCCTGACGACCGGAATCGTCTTCGGGCTGCTGCCGGCGAGGCGCGCCGCGAACCTCGACCCGGTCAACGCCCTCGCTGGGAAATGACAGGGAAATGACGGGGAAATGAACCTCGAGCTCCTCCGCCTCGCGATCGGCGCCCTCACCAGCCACCGGCTGCGCACGGTGCTCTCCATGCTCGGCGTGGCCATCGGCATCGCGTCGGTGATCCTGCTCACCTCGATCGGCGAGGGCACCCGGCGCTACATCGTGAGCCAGTTCGCCCAGTTCGGCACCAACATCATCAGCATCAACCCCGGCAAGGCCGAGACGATCGGCATCCCCGGCGTGCTTGGGGGAACCACCCGCAAGCTGACGATCGACGACGCCATGGCCCTGGAGCGCATCCCGGGAGTCCAGGAGATGGTGCCGATGATCTTCGGCTCCGGCCGGGTGGAGGGGGGCGGACGCGGGCGCAGCGTGTTCATCTACGGTGTGACGCCCAACATCCCCCGGGCCTGGCGGTTCAACGTGCGCCAGGGCTCCTTCTGGCCCGAGGCCGATCCCCACCGGGGGTTCCAGGTGGCGGTGATCGGCCCGAAGCTCAAGCGGGAGCTGTTCGGCGACCGCAACGCCCTGGGGCAGTTCGTGCGCATCTCCGGCACCCGCTACCGGGTGGTCGGCATCATGGCCTCCAAGGGGCAGATGCTGGGCTTCGACATCGACGACGCGGCCTACATCCCCATAGCAAGCGCCCTGAAGATGTTCAACGTCCCGGAGCTGCAGGAAATTCACGTGGTCTACGCCCACGCCGGCCTGGCCGCCCGCGTCGAGCGCGACATCAAGGAGACGCTCACCCGCCGCCATGGGGGCAACGAGGACTTCACGGTCACGGCCCAGGCGGCCATGCTGGAGGTCTTCGACAACGTCATGAACATGATCACCACGGCGGTGGGAGCCATCGCGGGCATCTCGCTGCTGGTCGGGGCCATCGGCATCCTGACCATGATGTGGATCGCGGTCGGCGAGCGGACGTCCGAGATCGGGCTGGTGCGGGCGCTCGGGGCGACCCGGCGGCAGGTCAACCTGATCTTCCTCGGCGAGGCCGCCGCGCTGTCCCTGCTCGGAGGCATCGTGGGGGTGCTGACCGGGCTCGGGCTCGCGGCCCTGCTCCGCCTGGCCGTCCCCGGCCTGCCGGTGCACACGCCGCCCGTCTTCGTGGTGATGGCGGTGGGGATCAGCCTCCTTACCGGCCTGCTCTCCGGGGTGCTCCCCGCCCGGCGGGCCGCGGCCCTCGATCCTATCGAGGCACTGCGGGCCGAGTGACTTGGCAGGGGCTTTGAATCAGAAGGACGGATGAACGAAAACCGACCCGTCGTCGCCATCCTGAACAACATCGAGGACCTGGTGCGCATGTTCGCGGAGATCCTGCGCGGGGCCGGCTACGACGTGGTCACCGCCATGCTCGCGGATGCCCGCCGGGGCAAGCAGGACCTGGTGGCGTTCCTCAAGGAGAGCGATCCCCGGGTGATCGTCTACGATGTCTCCTTCCCCTACGCGATCAACTGGACGATGCTGGAGGGCCTGCGCGACCGGGGGGCGCTCACCGGCCGAGGCGTGCTGGTGACCACGCCGAACCGCCAGGCCATGAAGGACCTGCTGAGCGTGGACGCCTGCCTGGAGATCAGCGGCAGGCCGAACGAGTACTCGAAGCTGGTGGAGGAGGTCGGCAATCTCGTCAAGGAGCCCCGGTGGCCATCGGAGCTGGAGAAGAAGACTCGGCCCACTTGCTGACCGTGTAGCGCCAGAGCCGGACGTCCGGGTGCCAGAAGGAGGGCGCCAGCCCGGCCTTGTGCTTGAGCTGGGCCAGGAAGTCCGAACGGTCCGGGAGCTGCTCCCAGACCTGGGGCAGGAAGGTGCTCCGGCGCTCCCCGAACTCGAAGACGATGCCGTCGATCCCGGGCCGCAGCCCGTTCAGGGCCTCCTCCTCGCTGCCGAACCCGTACGGCTCGCAGGGAGAGAGCAGCGACACCTCCACCGAGATCTCCGGGTACTCGAACCGCTCGACGGGCGGGAAGCGCAGGTCGGAGAACGCCGCCGACCGGGTGTTGTGCCGGACGTCTTCCAGCAGCGGCCGGTGAGCCTCGATGGTGCCCACGCAGCCGCGCAGGCTGCCGAGCCGGCGGAGGGTGATGAAGGTCGCTCCCGGCTCCCGCAGCCAGGGCTCGTTCCGGGCCGGCTCCTCCCTCATTCCAAGGGCATTGGCCAGGCTCTCCCGGGCGATCGCCAGCAGGATCTGTCCCCTCTCGTCGCTCATGCGGCCTCCGAGCCCGCCAGTCCCGCCGAAAAGGCAAAGGCGCCGTAGCCCACGACCCGGCTGCGGTCGCCCGCTCCAGCCGGGGCATCGCCCGAGCTGCGCAGGTCGAGCACCCGGGGGATCAGTCCACGGCACCGGGCGGCCACCAGCAGCCCGTTGATCGGACGGGCGCCGCAGGCCTGCTGGGGATGGAGGGGACCTTTCAGCGCCAGGATCTCGTCCGAGGTCTCCAGGTCCACCCGGCGCGCCGCCTCGTAGGTCAGGAAATGGGAGAGGTCGGAGCTGATGACGACGGCCGTCTCGGGGCCGCCCCAGACCCGTTCGAGAACTTCCGCGACCTCCTCCCCGCTGGCATCGCCCACGACCAGCGGCAGGACCTGGACGCCGGGAAAGAGCACCTGGAGGAACGGCAGCTCCACTTCGAGGGAGTGCTCGGGCGCGTGGGCTTCCGGGGAGACCGAGACCTGCGGGAGACGCGAGACCGCTTCGGCCGCTTCGGCGTCCACCGGCACCTCGCCCAGAGGCGTGACGAAAGCGTCCGCTCCGGGGAGTGCCAGGCCGCGGACGGGCACGCGATGGGCCGGTCCCAGGACGATCACGCGGCGCAGGGTCTCCCCGACCGCCGCGAGGGCATGAAAGGCGGCTGCGGCCGTGGCGCCGGAGTAGACGTACCCCGCGTGCGGAGCGATGACCGCCTTGGGGACAGGTCCCTCGGCGGGAGGTGTGCGGCGGAGAAGGTCTTCGACGGTGGACCTCAGCTCGGCAGGGGATCCGGGATAGAAGAGCCCGGCGACGGCAGGACGGCGGACGGTGGGCATGGGCAGCATCTCCACGGGGGTTCGCCCCCTGGATGAGATAACCCTACCCCCGCTTCAGAACTTCCTGGCACCGCCGCCGGGCCCGGTCCCGGTCCGGCAGCGGCAGCTCGGCGAACAGCGACAAGGTCCGCTCGCGACCGCTCTCCAGGGTCGTGAGGGCCTCCCGGTACTGATGCCGGGCGGGGTCGCGGTGGCCCAGCCGCAGCAGGCAGTCGGCCAGGAGCATCCGCGCCTGGAAGAGCGACGGGTCCAGGTAGAGCGCGGCACGGTAGGAGGCGACGGCGTCGTCCGGGCGGCCCGAGAGGTCATGGAGGAAGCCCTCCAGCGTGTAGGCCGCGGGCTCGGACGGGTCGGTTGCCATCACCCGGGCGACGGCGCTCGACGCCTCCGCAATCCGGTTCTCGGAGAGCTGCCGGGCCGCCTGGGCCAACAGCTCCTGCACGCCGAGCGGCGTCGAGACCGGAGCCAGGGGCGACCTGGCTGGCGCGGTCCCTTCGCAGGGCTGCGGCTCGGGGACTCCGCTGGAGGGGGTTCCCCGGGACCACATCCCCCCTCGCCGGGTGGTCCAGGTCTCGTCCAGTGAGGACGAGGCAACCGGCGCCGGCGCAGGCTCCGGAGGAGGCGCCGCGGGCTTTGCACGGATCGGCGGCGGAGCCGGCGGCGCGGGCGGCGGTCCGGTCCGGTGGCGGTAGCAGAAGCACGAGCCCAGATCGACCGCCTCCAGGTCGTCCTGCACCTGCCACAGCGTCTCCGAAGCGCCCAGGAAGAGGTATCCCGAGGGCGACAGCATGCGGCCCATATGCGTGACCACCCAGCGCTGCAGCGGACGGCGGAAGTAGATCAGGACGTTGCGGATCAGGATCAGGTCGAACTCGCTGAACGGCAGCCCGAAAGGCGGCTGCGACAGGTTGATCTGGCGGTAGACGATGCGCGAGCGCAGCACGGGGTCGAACTCGAACAGCTTGCCGCGCCGGTGGAAGTAGCGCTCCAGCAGGTGCGGCGGCACCTGGTTCACGGCCCGGTCGCCGTAGAGGCCCAGCCGGGCTCCGGCCAGCGCGCCCTCGTCCACGTCGGTCGCCACGATCGTCCAGTCCCACCCCTCCAGCGCCGGCTCCTCGTTGAGGAGCATGGCCAGGGTCGAGGGCTCCTCGCCCCGCGCGCAGGCAGCCGACCAGACGCGCAGGTGCCGCGACTGCGATCGCGCCCGCATCAGCTCCGGCAGGACCTGCTGGCGGATGATCTCGAACTGCTGCGGCGCCCGGAAGAAGTAGGACTCCTTGATCGTCACCAGCGGGATCAGGTTCTCCCACTCCCCGTCCAGGCTGTTCCCCGAGAGGGCCTGGACGTAGTCCGTGACCGTCTGGAGGCCGCGGGAGCGAGCCCGCCGCTGGGCCACCTCCTCCAGGAACGCGTAGCGGGCCGGCGAGATGACGTTGCCGGTGGTGTCCCGGATCAGAGTCACCAGCTTCTCCAGCGCGGGAGACGAAGGCGGGAGGTCCTCCATCATGGGTGAATAATCATGGACGCACGCAGTTGCGGCCGGCGGCCTTGGCTTCGTAGAGGCGGCGGTCGGCCAGCGAGACGAGCAGGTCGCTCGGGTCGTACGCTTCCAGCTCGTCCCGCGACGCGACCCCGAAGGAGGCGGTAATCCTCAGCTCACGGCCTGACGGAAGGAGCAGGGGATGCAGCTCCAGCGACTGGCGCAGCCGCTCGGCCGCGGCCCGCGCCGCGTCCAGGTCGATCTGCGGCAGGACGGCCAGGAACTCCTCCCCGCCGTAGCGGCCGAGCAGGTCGGAGGCCCGCAGCGAGTCGCGCAGCATCGCCGCCCCATCCCGCAGGACGGCGTCCCCCGCCAGGTGGCCGTGGGTGTCGTTGACCTCCTTGAAGTGGTCCATGTCGCAGAGGATCACGCTCAGCGGATAGCCATAGCGGCGCGCCCGCTCCAGCTCCTCGGTCAAACGCTCGTAGATGGAGCGGTGGTTGAGCTGCCGGGTCAGCCCGTCGCGGGTGGACATCTCGTGCAGCCGCTGCGACAGCCGGGCGTTGTCCAGCACCAGGGTCAAATGCCCGGCCAGGGCCTGCACCAGGCTGCTCGCCACGCGCGAGAAGTGCTCCCGGTCCCGCGGCACCAGCAGGAGGACTCCCTGGGCCTCGCGCACGGCGAGCTGCAGGCAGACGGCCTGCTCCAGGTCCAGAGGCGGACCGTCGCAGCCCTTGCCCGCCGGGGTCTCCACGTGGGTCACGACCGGGCCGGGGGCCGCCAGATCGAGGTTGGCCACGGCCAGGTCGCGCAGAGCGTCCACGTCGCGCTCCCGCAGCGGTTCGAGGAGGAGGATCTCCACCGTGGTGCCGTCGGTCTCGGCCACGGCCACGGCCAGGCAGCGGGCGTCCACGATCTGCCCGACAGTATCCAGGCCGACGCGGCTCGCCTCGTGGAAGTCGACGGCAGCCATGCCCCGCTCGAGCAGGCTGTTGATCAGCGTGGCCTGGAGGAGGCTGAAGTCGAGCTGCCGCGCCACCCGCGCCAGGACCTGGAGCGGCCCCAGCTCGGAACCGTCGGGCTGGGGCTCCCCGTCCAGCTTCGGGCGGGCGGCGGCCTTGGCGGCGGCGGCCTCGGCCAGGCGGGCGACGATGGCCACGAGCTGCTGCGGCCGGTAGTCCTTGGTCAGGTAGGCGTCGGCCCCGGTGCGCCGGCTCCAGAAGCGGGAGGCGGCCTCGCCGTGGCTGGTCAGGATCAGCACCGGGATGTGCGCGCTCAGGGGATCGGCCTTGAGCAGCCGCAGCATGGGGAAGCCGTCCATGGTGGGCATCTCCAGGTCCGTGATCACCACGGCCGGCTGCTCGCGCAGCGCCTTGAGCGCCCCTTCCGCGCCGTCCCGGGCCTCCAGGACCTCGAAGCCGGCGCCCCGCAGGGTGCGGGAGAGGATGGCCCGCGTGATCTCGCTGTCGTCGACGACCAGGATGCGCGCGCTCACCGGCGGTCTCCCTTCTCCCAGACCCGCTTCAGGGCGCGCGCCAGGTCCTTGGGCGGCAGCGCCACGTCCGCGGCCCCCTTCTCCAGCGCGACCCGCGGCATGCCGAAGATGATGGAGCTCGCTTCGTCCTGGGCCAGGGTGAGGCCGCCCGCCTGGCGCAGGGCCAGGAGGCCCTCGGCGCCGTCGGAGCCCATGCCGGTCATGATCACGCCCGCAACTTCCCCGGGGCAGCTCTCGGCGCACGAGAAAAAGAGCTCGTCGGCCGACGGGCGGTGGCCGCGCCGGGCCGGCGTCTGGGTGTCCAGGTGGATGACCCCCTCGGGCTCCAGCAGGAGATGGCAGCCGCCCGGAGCGAGGCGCACGGCTCCGGGACGGGGACGCTCGCCGTCCTGGGCCAGCCGCACGTCCAGGGGGAACTCCTTGTTGAGCCAGTCCGCGAAGCCCAGCTCGAAGCCGGACGCGATGTGCTGCACGATGAGGAAGCTGACCGGCGTGTCGGCCGGCACCTCCTCGAAGAAGTCGCGGATGGCCGCGGGACCGCCGGTCGAGGCGCCGATCGCCACCCAGCGCAGGGCCTGGGGGATGGCCAGCTCGGTCTCCACGGGACCGGGCTTGCGGCGCTCGCGGGGCTTGGGCCGGGCCTGGACCTGGGCAACGGCCCGCACGGTATCGGGCAGGGTGTCGGCGAGCTGCTGCCAGCTCGGGGTGTCCTCCGGCTTGGGCAGCACCTCCACCGCGCCCCGGCGGATGGCCTCGAAGGCGGTCTGCATCTGGTTGCGGGTGGCGCGCGAGGAGAGGACGATGATCGGCGTCGGGCGCAGGCCCATGATCCGCTCGATGGCGGCATAGCCGTCCACGTTGGGCATCTGGATGTCCATGACCACGACGTGCGGCTGGACCTCCAGCACGGACCGGACGGCCTGCTCGCCGTCCTCGGCCTCGCCGGCGACCTGGATATCGGGCGTCTTCGCGAAGAAGCGCCGCAAGACGGCCCGCACGGACTGCGAGTCGTCGACCAGAAGGACTTTGATCAACCTCTCACTCCCTTTCAACTCCCTTCAGACTACCGTCCGCTCAGCCGGCGCACGAGATCGACCAGCTCGCCGGCATCCAGGCTCTGCTTCGTGAGATAGGCGTCGGCGCCGACCTTGAGGCCGCGCAGGCGGTCGTCGGCCCGGTCGCGGGTCGAGACCACGATGATGGGGAGCTGCGTGAAGTGCTCCATGGCGCGCAGGTGGGCGGTCAGCTCGAAGCCGTCCATGCCGGGCATCTCGATGTCGGTGACCACGCAGTCGAACGAGTCCTCGCCGAGGAAGGCCAGCGCCTCCTGGGCGTCGCTCGCGGGCGTGACGTGGAAGCCGGCGTCCTCCAGCAGGCGCCGCTCCATCTCGCGGGTGACCATGGAGTCGTCCACCAGGAGGATGCGCACCCGGCGGGCCGCCATCACCTTCTCGCGCGACGACGGCAGGGCGCGCAGGTACTCGCGCTGGGCCAGCGTCGCGGGCGACAGCACGCCCACCGGCTCGCCCGAGGCCAGGAGCGCCACGCCTTCGAGCAGCCGGTCGGTGGCGATCTTGCGGGTGATGGGCCGCACCAGCACCTCCTGCTCGCCCTCGACGTCGTCCACGGCCAGCGCGAGCGCCTGGCCCGAGGCCATGCCCTCGATAAGGAGCTGCTGGTCCTCCGCGGGCTGGCCGTAGAGGCGGGCCAGGGGCACGAAGGGGACGAGGAGGTCACCCTGTCCATTGCTTCCCTTGAACACTGCGTACGTCCGCCCCTCGCGCTCGACCACCTGCTCGGGCGAGATGCGGGTGGCGCGCCGGGCCACGGACGACGGCAGCGCCAGCCGGAGCTGGCCGACCCGGAGCAGCATGACCGCCTCGCCGCGCCGGGCCAGCGGAACTTCGACACGGAAGGTGGTGCCCTTGCCGGGCTCGGAGTCGAGGAAGACCTCGCCGCCGACCCGGTTGACCACGTTGGCGACCACGTCGAGGCCGATGCCGCGGCCCGAGATGTCGGTGATCTGCTTGCGGGTCGAGAAGCCGGGCGCAAATAGCAGGCGTAGCGCCTCGGGCTTGCCCATGCGCTTGGAGCTGGGCGCGTCGACCAGGCCGATGCTCACCGCCCTCTGGATGACCGCGTCGAAGTCGATGCCCTGGCCGTCGTCCTTGATGACCAGGCGGACCCTTGGACCTTCCGCGGAGGCGCGGATCTGGAGGCGTCCGGCCTTGGGCTTGCCGCGCGATTCGCGCAGCGAGGGCGGCTCGATGCCATGGTCGATGGCGTTGCGCACCAGGTGGATCAGCGCTTCGTCGAGCTCGCGGGCGATGCGGCGGTCGAGGCGGGTGTCTTCCCCTTCCAGCTCGACCTCGACCTCGCGGCCGAGGGTGCGCGCCAGCTCGCGGGCGTGTCGGGCGAGGGAAAGCATGGAGCCGCGGAGCGGCTGGAGCTGCAGCGAGAGCATCTTCTCGAGCTGCTCCTCGGAGGCGCGGATCAGCCGGCGCTGCCCGCCCTCCAGCTCTACCGCGACGCGCCGCAGCATGGTGGAGAGCACGGCCAGCACCTGGGTGGGCTGGGGCTCGTGCAGCCCCTCCTCGGCGAGACGGGCGAGGTCGTAGATGCGCTCCACCACCTGCCTGCCGGCCAGGGCCATGATCCGCACCTGGGTGGCGCGCTCGGCCACCGCGTCCAGAGAGCCCGTATCGACCCGGATGTCGCCGCCGAGCATCCCCGGCTTGACTCCGGTCGACGAGATCGTGGCCCTCTCCACTCCTGTGTCTGCCGGTATCTCCGGCATCTCCGCCGGCATCTCTGGAGGCGCCGCCACGGGAGCCGGCGCAGCGGCCGGCGCGGGCTCTTCGTCCTTTATGTCCCTTAGGTCCTTTACGTCCTTTTCGTCCTTCCCCTGAGCCGCCCGCTCGAGCACGTCGAGCAGGTCCGCGTCGCGCTCCGGCTCCTCGCTGCGCGACACCGTCTCCACCATCGAGCTCAGCTCGTCCACGACGCGCGTGAGCAGCGCGATGGTGCCGGGCGGGCGTGCCTGGAGCACCTCCTCGGCCGAGTGGCAGAGCTCGCCCAGGGGGGCGATCTGGAGCATCCGCCCGGCGCCCTTGAGGGTATGCAGCTCGCGCTTGACCTCCACCACCGCCTGCGGATCGGCGTCCATCTGGGGGATGAACGTGGCGAGCCGCTCGATTCGGTCGCGCGCTTCCTCGACGAAGAGGGGGACTAGGTCGGCGAACTCGGGATCCACGGCCTAGATCTTGGTCCAGCTGTCCACGTTGATGTCGAGGCCGAGGACACCGGCGATCTGCCCCCGCTCGTAGACCGGGGCGGCGGCGGTAAAGATGGGCTTCTCCGTCAGCAGCGAGTTGAAGAGCGGCGTCAGGATGGCGTGGCCGTCCTGCGTGGCGGCCTTGTACCAGGGGCGCTCGCTGAAGCCCTCGCCCGCCTTGACCGAAGCGGGAACCTCCCGGTCGCCGACGATCTTGCGGTTGACCACCAGGGCCACCTGGCTCCCCTTGGCGTCGTAGAAGTAGAGGCATTCCACGTAGGTCTGGCGCTGGATCAGCTCCTGGAGCAGGCGGTCGATGGCCTCCCAGTTGCCGAGGCGGCGCTGGACCTCCTTGGCGTACGACCCGGCCACATGCTTGAGCGAGTGCGCCGACTCCAGGTGGAACGACTGCGCCAGCATCTGGATCACCAGCCCGAGGCTGTTCAGACGGTCGGCGGTGTCGGAGAACGACTTCAGGCCGTCCGCCATGCGCTGGACGACGTGGCTGACCTCCTTCAGGGTGAGCACCACCTCGTCCGACGCGGCGTTCTGCTGCTGCGTGGCCAGCGAGATCTCCCGCGCCACGCGGGCGCTGTCGCCGGACGCTTCGCGGAGCGCCTCGATGGCGTCGGCCGCGGCGTGGGCGCGCTCCAGCACGCGGCTGGCTTCCTTCGTCCCCTCCTCCGTGGCGATCACGGTGGTGCGGATGGAGCTGGCGAACTCGTCGAGCAGGTTGCGCACCGAGTCCACCGACTCCTGGGAGCGCTGGGCCAGGCGCCGGACCTCCTCGGCGACCACCGAGAAGCGGCGCCAGTGGTCGCC
>JANOCF010000177.1:0-1684 GCA_031412055.1 Holophagales bacterium
CCGGGATGCCGATGTGCTGATCCTGGGCACCTTTGAAGGTGAAGCACCCGAGCTGGATGATGCAGGCGAAGAGGTCCGGGCCGTGGGGCGGCGCCTGGCCGGCCGTTTCGGATGGAAGGGAACCGAGGATCAGTCGGCGCAGACAGACCTCGGCGACGGTGGCCCGGTCGTGGTCCTGTACGGCCTTGGCAAGCGGGCCGACTTCACGCCGGTCAAGGTCACCCAGTGGATCACCCGCGCCATGGACCATGCGCGTACCAGCGGCATGAGGATCGTGCTGTTCCTGCTGCCCAAACACGAGGAGACCCTCGGCCAGCCTGCCGCCGAGCGCGCCCTTCGCCTCATGGCTCTCGCAGCTACAAGTTCGAGCGGCGGTCCGAAGAGAAGGGCTGCAGCATCGAAACGGTGTACGTGGCTCCTCCAGCGGGGGAGGAGATCGCCTACCAGATGGCCAAGTCTGTCGCCGACCCCGTCGCCGAGGCCGTGGCCTTCTGCCGCAGCCTGGCCAACACGCCGCCCAACGAAGCCACCACGCTGTGGATGGTCGACAAGGCCCGGGAGATGGCGGAGAGCCGCGGGGTGAAGGTCACGGTCCTCGACGAGCACGACATCGAAAAACGCGGCATGGGCGGCCTGAAGGCCGTCGGGCAGGGCTCGGCCCATCCGCCGCGCCTGGTCCGCCTGGACTGGGGAGAAGCCGGTCCCGTGATCGCCCTGGTGGGCAAGGGGGTCACGTTCGACACGGGCGGCATCTCGATCAAGCCGGCCGCCAGCATGGACGAGATGAAGTACGACAAGTGCGGCGCCTGCGCCGTGCTCGGCATCGTGCGCGCCGTGGCCGACATCGGGCTGGCGGTCCGCCTCCGCGCCTACCTTCCGCTTGCCGAGAACATGCTCAGCCACAACGCGTACCGGCCGGGCGACATCCTCCGCTTTTACAACGGCAAGACCGCGGAGATCACCAACACGGACGCGGAAGGGCGGCTGATCCTGGCCGATGCCATGGCCTGGGCGGCCGAGGAAAAACCCGACACGCTGGTGGAGTTTTCGACCCTGACCGGCGCCATCGTGGTCGCGCTGGGCCACCAGGCTGCCGGACTCTTCACGCCCGACGACGCCCTCGCCTCCGAGCTCCTGGAAGCTTCGGCCGAGAGCGGCGAGCGGCTCTGGCGCATGCCCCTCTATCCCGAGTACCTGGAGGATATGAAGGGGGTCCACGCGGACCTCAAGAACTCCGCCAGCCGCGCCGGCGCCTCCAGCACCGCGGCGGCCTTCCTCTCCCAGTTCGTGGGCGAGATGAAGAGCTGGGCTCACCTCGACATCGCCGGAGTGGCCAACATCCCCCACGAGGGCAACGGCAAGCGCGGCGGTGCCACGGGCTTCGGCGTCGCCTCGACCGTGTCCTGGCTGCGGAGGCGCGCCGGGTAAGATATCCCTGACATGACTGCCCTGCTGGAGATCGACCGCCTCGAGGTGTCGTTTCCCACGGCTGGCCCCGACCGGGTGCCGGCCGTGCAAGGCGTCTCGCTGTCGATCGGCCGCGGAGAGATCGTCGGCCTGGTCGGGGAGTCGGGCTCGGGCAAGAGCCTGACCGCTCTCGCCGCGCTGCGCCTCCTGCCTCCCGAGGCCCGGGTGTCGGGATCGATCCGGCTCGACGGAGTGGATCTCTTCGGCCTCTCCGAGC